>JAISBG010000622.1 GCA_031266315.1 Planctomycetaceae bacterium
TAAAAAATTGGTGCGGATGTACTCCGTTACGATTTCCTTTGGCATGATTAATTTTGATATTGTTACCGTCCCAGATGCCGCCCGAAATCACAATATTTTCGTTTCCTTTATCAGGATCGGCATTGACCAACATGTAATTATCAGAACCATCAGCCAGACGAACGACAGTAGCCGCATCCAATTTCAAAGTCTGATTGGAATGAATACGTAAGGGTTTGCTGATAACATAATGTTTTGCGGGAGGCGGAAGATAAACAAGTTTTTCTCCCGAATCAAGCATGGTCTGAATCGCTTGCGTATCATCGGCAACTCCATCGCCTGCCAATTGCGCAAATATTTCTGTCGCAGAAAATAAATTCATGCAACAAACTAAAACAACCACCGAAAAAAATACAATACGTTTCATAAAGTAATTCCTTTTTAATAATATTGAAGTTAAAAATATTACAATAATTTACGCTTTATTGAATATTTTGTATTGAAACCGAATTAAAAATTTGATTATAACAAAAACAGATTTGATCCACAATGTTGATGTAAAAAATCCGTATTTTTTTCCTAACGTTTCCGTGAATAATCAAAAACACACCTTTTGATGTAACTGTCTATTTAGTTTATGGGTCAATAGACAGTTACAATCAAAATTGTATTGCAGGTAATGCCGCAATTATTTTGTTACTATTGTTTCAAGAAATTGCGAATGATTTCGTGTCCCGGTCGTAACGAACCATCTGGCTCAATACAAGCCATATATCCGGGTTTTCGTACCGGTCCATATTCGGGGTGATGTAAATCCGCAACAGGACTATGACACAATGCATGAATCATCCAGCCAATCTTACGCTCATTGACCGACGACAATTCAACCTGCAAACTGTCAATCCGTTTCACATCAATCAAATCACCCCAACCAATTTCTGATGCAATAATCGGTTTGTTGACTTCGTTTGCAAATTTCACATAATTATCATGATGATTCTTGTAACCGGCAACTTTATCGTCATAATCCTTCGGATTTTGGCTATAATTATCCGGTTTACGGTGCGTGAAATACGGATGTATTCCCAAAATATCACTCAACGGTTCATATTTTTTTGTTGCCTTTAATCCCGCACAACTACCAATAGTCAAAGCGGTTTTTTCTTTACGTAATTTAATCCGATCATGTAATTGTTTCAACCACGAATAATATAAATCAAGCGATACGCCGAGATCCGGTTCGTTACAAAGATCCCAAGCGTAAATTCGTTCGTCTTCGCCATGCCGATCCAAAATATCATTGACGAATTTGAATGTCGTATCAAGTTGTTCTTTGGTTAACGATGGGAAATGACTTTGAGAAAAACCGCCAAAATCCGGTTGACCGTGCCACGCATTGAACAAGACAATCATTGCCCGCAATTTTACCTTGCCGACAACATCAATAAACTTGGAAAAATCTTCCAGAAATTTTTTCGGTTGCGCTAAATAAACGTTATAAGGCAACCAAAGACGAACAGCGGTCATTTCAGGGAAAAGTTCTTTTCCGCGTGAAAGTTCGCGTTCAATGATGTCAATTTTCAAATCGTGCCAAATTGACCATCCGGTTCCGTCTTCATAACCTCCGCTACCGGAACCGTAACCGGGTTGGTAATTGAAACCGCGAACCCAAGAAAAAGAGGTATTCTTGAGTTGTGGAGGGGTCTCCGCTTTTTTCTCCGTCTCTTTCTCATGGTCTTGAGCGTTCAAAAACGACAACGCGGAAAGCGATGTTCCAATCGCGACTGATGTTTTGAGAAACTCACGTTTTGTAAGTTGCATAACAATTTCTCCTAAATTAGGGGTTAAATTGGTGTTGGAAATAAACGACTCTAAAATTCAAGGGTAACTGTCTATTTAATTTGTGCCTATTCACGTAACTATCAACTAGGTAAACTATTATGTAAAAATAATAATTTGTTTTTTTAAATGCAAAATTAAAATAGACAGTTACTCTGCGGACTTTTCTAAGGAAATTCTAAAAACCTATTTTCTGACATGATTTGCAGGATAAAAATCAAATAAAATCCTGTAAATCATATTCATCTTGTCGAAAAAATTGTTGGGAACCTCTAAAAATATCATTGGACTGTCATAAAAACTCTTTTTGTCCATGAATTTTCACTAATTTTTTCGTGTTCATTCGTGAAAATTCGTGGATAAAATGAATTATTAGAGGTTTCCTGTCAGTAGATTATATCAATTACGGCAGGGAAACGGAACGACCATCATTGACATGGGAAAGCGGTACTAAAATATTAGTAACCGATGTTTCGACGCCGATACTGCGAACACTTCCATCGCCGATCAGGAAATTACAAATTCCCGGATGATAACTACCAAATCCAATATTGTCTTGAATATTGGTGAGGTCGTCATTGAAGTCGCTTGGACGATGAATAGGAAATGTTGCCGTTCCATTACGTAAAAATGGTCGTGAAATGGCATACATTCCCCATTCGGAGATTGGAAGAAATGAACAATCACCGGCATAGGCGGCTTCCTCTGTACCAGTACCAGCACACTTTCCCAAACGGCTTGGAGGAATGTGTTTTTCTCCGATGAGTAATTGATTGGTTGTTCCATCACTCCACCACGCCATCGTATCACGTGTTGCCCAAGAACCTCCTTCTGTTAAACAGGCTCGAAATGGTCCGAAAGAATTGTTCAAACTATTTTCGAAAAATAAGGTCCAATAGGCACCGCCGGAACAAGTGTTGACAAATCCGTAATCGTTTTGCGGTCCAATTTGTACTTCATTAACGGGAGTTGTAAAATGATTTTTGGGCAAGTAAATAGGACCACTTCCGCGCCGTGACGGGCAACGATAAATTGGTACGGAACCAAAAGCTTTTCGTGCCTCTTCTGGGAAATAGGTATCGTTATTCCAACGATCCATACGGCAGTAAAGGTCACTGGGAACCAACAGCCATAAACTTTCCTGTTCCAGAAACGGTAGAATGATTCCCCAAAAGGAAACATTCCATCGTTTTGTTGGGCTTGCTGCTACGTTTGTGTTCCCTGTACCCATTGGCGGTAAACCGTTTTTGGAGTCGTGAAAATTGTGGACACCGATTCCCAGTTGTTTCAAATGATTCACACACTGAGAACGTCTTGCCGCTTCTCTGGCTGCTTGGACGGCGGGTAACAACATTGCAATTAACACGCCGATAATTGCAATGACTACAAGAAGTTCAACTAACGTAAAGGCGAAAAAACAAGTTTTTTTCATGGTATTTCTCCTTATGAAAAAAATGAAATTATTAACAGATTACGTACATATAATCTGTTTTGGTTAAAGTAGGAAAATGCTAAGCCGAGAAACGGCAACAGAGTATCGCTTTCAGATGGAGCGACACGCAACTAAAAACAGGTTCATTCCCACCTACGAAAGTGGTGCATTATATCTTCAAAATGTAATGCTGAATTATACCCGTGGTATTTCACGCGACGCTCCCTTTACGGGAGCCACGTAACTTTGAAATACCACAGTAATTTTCTACCCGGAAAATCCGGTCGTAATGTAGAAAATTACTATTCGCCGAAGCGATTTTTAGTTTTGTTGACGTACTCTATTTTTTTAACACCCGAACAAAAATCCGGG
>JAISBG010000693.1 GCA_031266315.1 Planctomycetaceae bacterium
ATATCAACACGAGAAACCGTTTCTTTGGTTATGGTCAAACCAAGGGATTCAAATTGATACCGAACTCGAATACCTTGACGATTTTTCGGCGGGTCATGGTGAATATAAACCTTAACGCCGCAACCTTCCAACACAAATTTATAATATAAACCTGCTTTTGCTCCGGCAGATTTGATGAGGAACGGACGGTCACCAACACTAAGATAGACCGGAGTTTTTTCGTCATTACCTTCGGCTTGTTGCCGACCTTTGGCAAGAACTTCGAGGAGAACGTTAAATTGTTCTTTGTCCCATTGAACCTCAAAACCGACTTCGACACCACCGTCGAAACCGCCCCATTTACCACATTTTTGACTTTCAGGAGTGGACGGGACAATGTACCGGGTGGTTGGTGTAACCTCTGAATTGGTACATAGTTGCTGCTTATTGGAATCTTGGTTTAGGTACTTTGTGACCCCCCTGTTATTGGGGGGTAAAGGTCATTTTCCCGTTGCGAAAGAATAACCGAGCCTCCCCTACGGACTTCCCCTCTGTTATTCTTTCGCAACGGAAAACCGTTTTTCCTCTCACTCTCTTTCAGGAACGCACTCTGTATCAAATCCAACAAATCCGTTTCTTGTTCCTTTTCGACCGGAAAAAAATAATCTTCCAGAAACGAAGAACTCCCCAAAAAGGATTGTTCAAAAACTTCCCTCAATTCCTTTTCAATATCCGAAGCGGTTAGGGCTTGACAATTTTCAGTAGTCATCATAAAATGTTCCTTTCAGTAGTTAGGAAGTGGTTACACTTTTTCGGGAAAGGTAGCCGCTTTTTTTGTGTAAATTAGAGACAAAATTATCCCCCGAAGACCTTAAAATTACAGTATCAGAACAATATCCTGATTTAATGCGGGAATTTCGGCGGGAATGATTAGAGAAAAATAACGTAAGTATAGATTAAATAACAAGATAGAGACGGACAAATTTAGTCCTGCGCCGACGTGACCTTTTAACAAATAGCGAAAGGTCGCCCACCTTACCTTTTTTTGGAGTTAATTGATTGCGTTTGCGGGGCAAACATTTTTGCATAAATTGCAGCCGGCACACAAATATTCATTGATACGAATCTGGTTGCCGACTTTTTCCAGACCGGGGCAACCGAGTTTCAGGCAAGCGTTACATTTACGGCATTGATCTTCGGCAACCCGAAGCGGGGCTCCCAACGGTTGGCGTAAATGTAATGGACACGGAGCCTTTGAAACAATCAGCCATGTTTCCGGCGATTCTGTTGCTTCTTTGAGAACAGCCGTTGCCGTTTTAATATCACGCGGGTCAACCGTCCGAATGTTTTTAATACCGCACGCTTTGCCGATTTCTTCTATTGATGCTTCGCCGGTTGTTTCACCCATTAACGTTTTACCGGAACCGGGATTGTCCTGATGTCCTGTCATTGCGGTGATACGGTTATCAACGACAATAATTGTCGAACGCCCTTTGTTGTACGCAATATCGAGCAAACCTGTTATGCCGGAATGGAAAAAGGTCGAATCGCCCACCATACCGACAATTTTTTTGGGATTCTCAGCCTTGTCCATTCCATGCGCCAACGAAATACCGCCGCCCATACAAAGAATGGTGTCCAACCGTGAAAGCGGCGGGAAAACACCGAGACTGTAACAGCCAATATCGCCTGTCACAATAACGTCAAGCCGCCCAAGCGAATAAAATATCCCGCGATGTGGACACCCCGGACAAAGAACCGGCGGACGTCCCGGCAATTCCGGAGGAATATTCTTAACTTTCGGTTGACTCGCAACAATTTCATCGTTGTTACCTTCGATTAAATTTTTTCGTTCAATTAAAATATCCGGTGAAAGTTCGCCGATTTTCGGAATAACCGGTTTACCGATACAGGAAATACCGAGCGATTTAATGTGTTCTTCCAGAAAATCTTCGAGTTCTTCGATAACAACAAGCCGCTCCACACTTGCGGCAAACGTTTTGATCAATTCGTCGGGAAACGGAAACGGCAAACCAAGTTTCAGCACGGAAGCATTCGGAAAAACTTCGCGGACATATTGATAGGCAATTCCAGAGGTGATAATACCGAGTTTTTTGTCTTGCCGAATGAGTTTGTTTGCCGGCGAATTTGTTCCCGCACGCTGCAATTTTTGCACCCGCTCTTCCACTCGAACCCGCATTTGCCTTGCCCAAAGCGGAATCGGTACAAAACGCGACGGATTTTTCTCGAAATTAACCGGTTTTCCTGATTCTTGACGCGATTGTTCTTCGACAATACCGCGTGAGTGGGACACTCGTGTTGTGCTTCGCAAAATCACCGGCGTACAATATTCCTCCGACAATTGAACGGCAAGTTTCATAAACTCTTTAGCTTCTTCGGAATCGGAGGGATCAAAGATAGGAATTTTCGCAAAACGGGCAAAATGTCGGGTATCTTGTTCATTTTGCGAGGAGTGCATTCCGGGATCGTCCGCAACAACTGCAACAAATCCGCCGACAACACCAAGATAACTCAACGTCATCAGCGGGTCAGCGGCAACATTTAATCCGACATGTTTCATTGTTGTGATCACTCGCGCACCGGCAAGCGACGCACCGGCGGCAACTTCAAACGCAACTTTTTCATTCGGAGACCATTCGGCATAAATGGATTCTTTATACTTTGCGGCAATATTTTCGAGAATTTCAGTAGACGGCGTCCCGGGGTAACCGGCGGCAAGTGTTACACCGGCTTCGTAAGCACCACGCGCTATGGCTTCATTACCAGATAAAAGGGTTTTCATGAGAACAAAAGAACAAATTGGGTTGTTTTTAAGGCTGGGAGAGACAAGAGAATGACCACACTGTCCCACCACAATAGTTTACCTTAATCGAGAATCCCTGTCGATACGCTAGTCAGTAGGATAGCAAGTTTTCCTCCGCCCCTTTAGGGGCATTGCATAACAACCCACCGCAACGCGGTGGGTAAGTCCCTCCCGAACCATCGCCCTGAAAGGGCAATGCAAAACTGAAGAGCAATTTTAATCCACTGCCCTTTCAGGGCGATGGTGTTTGCGGTTTTACCCGCCGCGTTGCGGCGGGTTGTT
>JAISBG010000694.1 GCA_031266315.1 Planctomycetaceae bacterium
CGCTTCGCTACCGATTTCAATGTACCGTTTGACAACAACCAAGTGGAAAGAGATATTCGCAACGTCAAAGGAAAAATGAAAGTTGCAGGCGGTTTCCGAACAAAAAAAGGTGCTCAAACCTACGCAAGAATCGCCTCCATAATAAACTCCGCAAGAAAACAAACAAAAAATATTACGAATATCATAAAAAATATCTGCAAAAAACAAAATTTGTCCAAAGTAGCTACTGAATAGTTACAAATTATGTATATACTGCGTTAAGGTTCTATTTGGTATTTTCACATTTCTGTCCCGTTAGGGACAAGATGTTGGTAGAAAAACTTACCAACATAGCAACCCTACGGGGTGCGGACAATTTAATTTATTGCATCGTTTTCTACCAACATGTTGTCCCTAACAGGACAGAAAAATTCTTGATTCTATCGGATTAGGTGTCTCCCAGCGAAATAGTAATTTTCGTTATAGGTAGGCAATTCATCAGGTGGGCGACCTTTCGCTGAAGGGCTTTCACTCACGGTCGCGTCGGTGTACTCGCCGACTGTGAATCAGATTAATGACGGCAATTTGTATTGCCGTCCGTTTTGGAATCAATAACAAACCAACCGGTGCAACCCTTCAACGAAGCTTTTGATGAATTGCCCACACCTTTTGAATAAAGTGTAACGGTTGCAATCGTTATGCTTGCCAGAGACCATGAAGGTTACAAAATTCTCTGACGACAATCGGTTTACCGGTTTCGATAGTAAAAACGGCTTTAGGTTCTTCACCGGGTTTAAGTTGGACACGCTGTAACTTATTACCTTGCCGGAGTTCAATCCAAACAATATGGTGTTTTTCTTCCATCGGGTGTAGCGTACTTCCAACCTGAACAGTTGCGTTGTTTCCGTTGACGGTAACAACGGGAACATGTTTTTCTTTTGCGGCATCGACGGTATTCTCTTTTTGTAAGATCATTTCCTGTCCGCAACAAATTAAATCGCCATCGGCTCCGTCGAGAACTTCAACGATATTGCCGCATAATTCACACACATAAATTTCATAAACTTTTGCCATAATTAGATTCTCTAGGGTTAGGGAATGGAGAATGAAATAAACAATATAGTATATTGTAGGATTGAACAGGGTACAAATCAAGGCACAACGGCAATAGGATTGTAAGTTTTTCCATAACCGTTCACGAAAATCAAAGTCAAGGTAATGTTATTACTTACGATTCCTAAGTCCATAGGACTTGAATATAGATAACCCCGTGCAAACGAAGTACAGCACGGGGTACAAGTCCTACGGACTTAATAACTCCTGTTACACATCAACTTCGTCTTTAGACCTTTTCGCGAACCTATAAAAAGCAGGCAATTTATCAAAAGGTCGCAGAACAGTTGCCTGCCTCTTTCGGTATCAGTTGATTAGTCCAAATTCACGACTCCGCCGTCGGCAACATCGCTGAGTTGTAGTAACGATAATTTGTTGTTGTGTGAACCGGGCGGCGTGGTAATACCGATAGACATTACAGCACCATCACCGAATAAAAATTGACAAATACCCGGATGCCAACTTCCAAAACCAGCAGTGTCGGGTTCGTTTGTTAACCGATCACTCGCTCCGCGAGCAAGTCCATACGTTCCGGTATTACCTCTATTGTGAAAAGCCCTGATATGCCACGCATCACCCCAATTTCCGCCGGTGGAATGGGAATAAGCACAATCTTGGGCATAACCATTTTCCGCATGTGTTGCCGTATGGCTTGTCCATTTTTGGAGGTTATTGGTATTGATGTGTTTCTCTCCAACAATAAACGTATTACTGGTTCCATCAATAAAGCGAGCCATCGTATCGCGTGAAGTCCAGTATTGCCATGAAGTTGTTCCGGCTCTTGGCATGGAAGGTCGCAACGCACTTCCGATTGCCGCGATTCTTTCATTATATGTTGTAACATCTGCAGGAGTTGCAGAAAAAGGATTACCGGGATTACCGCAGGCATGTTGCCATTCAACAGTGGTGTAGATTTCCCGATTGACATAAGCCACGAAAGCATAATCACCGCGTGGACCATTTGATGAGGTATTGGTGGTATTGTCTTCGTAAGTCCCATTGTAGATACCGTCTTTCGCGCCGGTTGCACGGCGTGTCGGGCATCGATAAGTGGGAATTGAGAAGAACGCATCAATATCCTGCTGACTCATCCGGCGTGCATCGGCAGGATTGTAACCCCAAAAATCTTTGTTGAAATCGTAACCAAAGTTATTGTTTTTTGATTGGAGTAACTCATACATCGGTATCTGTTCCACATACGGAAACAGAAGCACGAATCCACTCGGCTTGTTGACATGCAGGATAACAGGGAGAAGCCCGTTCTGCGTATCGTGGAAATTGTGGAACCCGATCCCGATTTGCTTCAAAGCGTTAGCACATTGCATTCGCCTTGCCGCTTCTCGCGCCGCCTGAATTGCCGGCAACAGAAGCGCAATCAACGCGCCGATAATCGCAATGACTACAAGAAGTTCGACGAGGGTAAAGGCGAAAATGGTTGTTTTTTTCATGGTATTCTCCTTATGAAAAAAAAGGTAAAATGAACAGATTACGTAACATATAATCTGTTTTGTAAATTGGAAAAATGCAAAGCCGAGAAACGGCAACAGAATATCGCTCTGAGACAGGAGCGACACGTTGTTAAAGAGAGGTTTATTCCCACTGACCAAAGTGGTGCATTACATATTTTAAAATGTAATGCTGAATTATACCCATAGTATCTTACGCGACGCTCCCCTACGGGAGCTACGCAACTTTAAGATACTCAATAATTTTCTACCCGGAAAATCCGATTGGTCAGTAGAAAATTACGTTCGCCGAAGCGACTTTAACATTGTTGACGTACTCGATATTTTTAACACCCGAACAAAAATTCGGGCGATTTATCTTTCAAAACGAAAAAATGATCTCCAAATGTTGAAAATTAACAATATTTCATTTGTTAAATGATTGTCAAAAAATTAAACGATTTCTATATTATCGAAAAATAGGTTACATTGCAATAGGGCTGCGGAAATTTTTCCGAAAATTTTTTTACGCGGCGAGTAAAGAATTACGAAAATACCGTAAATTTCAGGGTTTGGCGGGAAAATATTTTTTAGAAAAATTTTTCGTCTTGCTGAAAAACAGGCAGATCGGGTAGAATAATTAATAGCTCATGTTCCGCTCCGTCGGTAAAAAGTCCTAATTCTACCGATTCGTTGTTTCCCACTGGAATTTTTGTTAAAAGTGAGCAATCATTAGGTGGGCAACCTTTTGCTATTTGTTAAAAGGTTGCGCCGTTACAAAGTATAACAACAAAACGGATTTTCAAGTGGTTCACCGTCCGCTATCAACTATTCACGATGTCCAGTCCCATACTTCGGGCTGTTCCGGCGAGAATATTTCTTGCGGCATCAGGTGTTCGGGCATTCAGGTCTTTCATCTTTTTTGCCGCAACTTCATCAAGTTGTTTCGTTGTAATCTGTCCCACCTTAACACGAGGAACATTTCCACTGCCATTGACAATTCCGGCAACCTGTTTCAATAAATCAACACTATGCGGTGTTTTCGTTTCCAATTCAAAAGTTCGATCACTAAATACTTTAACGACGACAGGAATTCGCATTCCAAGATCAGGTTTGGTGCGTTCATTAAACTGTTGCACAAATTGCCCCAGATTAATACCGTATTTACCAAGTGCCGTACCAACCGGCGGTGCCGCCGTTGCCTGACCACCCTTTGCATGAAACCGAACTGTTGCAGTAAGTTGCTTTGCCATTGTTTTATGTAATAAAAAATATTAAGTAATAAGTAAATAAATAAACAGATAATCGAAACAATCATCAGATTTTATGTAATGTAACAAATAACCTGTTTATCTAAACCGGATTTTTTTCAATTTGCCAATATTCAAGTTCGACCGGAGTGCTTCTTCCAAAAAGATTGAGAATCACAGTTACTCTTCCGCTTGTAAGATCAATCGCGTCCACAACTCCTTCATAACTTTCGAACGTTCCTTCTTTGACTTTGATTTTTTCGCCAACCTGATAGCCGACTTTTAATTGCGGCGAACTTTTGGGATCCTCCACTTCTAAAGCAAGCATCCGGTGAACTTCATGCGGTTGCATGGGAGTCGGTTTTCCCGCCGCTCCGGTAAAATCGCCGACTCCAGCTGTTTCCCGAACAAGAAACCACGTCTCGTCATTGATTTCCATGTGAATCATCATGTAACCCGGATACAATTTCCGTCTGATAATCCGCTTTTTTTCGCCCCGAATTTCCGTTACTTTTTCGGTCGGAACAAGAATTTCACCGAAATACTCCTTCAATCCGGCAACATCAATCCGCCGTTCAAGACTACGTTTGATCGGCTCTTCACGATTCACCTGAACCTTCAGGATATACCAATTCTTCTTATTCTGAGGTTTTTCCGTTGCATCTGCTTTACTTGCATTTTCTGTTGCAAGTTGCGGATCATCGGTTTTCAATTCCGTCCCGGACATGAATTGCTCCTCTTTCATTTTTCATTTATTGTACTCGTCTTTGGCATTGCTGAAGCCATTGCCAAACAACGCGAAAAAAATTAACCTAATATCTCAAGGAAATTGAAGATAAAAACCCAAACTAAATCGAAAAGATAAATCATGGCGGAAAGAATTGCGAACATCACCAAGACAACAATCGTTGATGAATACAATTCTGCTTTGCCGGGCCAAGAAACTTTGACCATTTCCGATTCAACAGAAACAAGAAAATCGGCAAAAACGGGCCAATGGACTAAACGGTAGCCAAACCACATTCCAACCAT
>JAISBG010000879.1 GCA_031266315.1 Planctomycetaceae bacterium
CAATGTTTGGACACCTAATCCGGCAGAATCGGAAATTTTCAGAGTTTCCCTTCTGTGTTCGGTTTATCAGCGCGGAATACTCCAAACAGTGTGGCGTAATTTTTTCGGCGGGAAATGATAAAACCGTTTTCGCGAAGTGTTTTTTCCAATTCCCGCAAGGAAAATAACGCAACCGGATCGTGTCCCCAACGAAGAAAGAAATCAAGAGTACGAATAAGTACGCGGCTCGGTTCCTCCACAAAAAAAGTGCCGGACGGCTTTAAGATTCTGTACGCATGTTGAATAACCCGCCGCCAGCCGGGAATGTGATGAAGTATTCCGAAAATGACAATAATGTCTTTACTTTCGCTGTCAAAATTGTCGAGTTCCTCTGCGTTTTGTACTTGAAAAGTAAAGTCAGGAATTGCTCTTGATTTTGCCAGTGCGATTTGTTCTTCCATGATGTCAATTCCCACATAATTTTTCGGTTTATCCTCCGATATCAAAATCGCCCCGAAACCGGAACCGCAACCGATTTCCAGAACATCTTTATCTTTTGCAGAAAACCCGAATTTCTGAAACGTTTCAAATTCCGTTTTCTGCATCGACTGTCGCAACGGGGATTGCATTGCTTTAAACTCTTTTGCACTCAATTCCATAAGTGATATTTTTTCCCTTCTGAATCCATAAATTGGACTGCTTATTTTATTTTTTGTTGTATGAAAATATTTTTAACGATAATTCCGCTGAATAATTACAATATTTATAATTACTCGAAAGCTTTTTGAATTGTTTTTTGTTTGGGAGGTGCGGTCAAGAGGCTGACCGGCGGAACAATAATTAACGGTATAATTATTGCAAGCGATGCCGCAAGCGGTGCTCTTGCTCCGGCATCGGCGGGGCTTTCCGTAACAAACCAATACCAATACAATCCGTTGGAAACCAACAATCCCGTCCACATTCCGGCGTAAGCACCTAATTTTGTTGTCCGCTTCCAAAATAAACCGTAAAGATACGGAGCCAAAAATGACCCCGCAACCGCTCCCCACGAAATGGACATTAACGATACAATCCACGCCGGTTTGAACAACGCAATTAAGTACGAAATAAGTATAAATACCCCGCAAAGAATTCGCATCAATAATAATTCCGATTGATTCGACGCGTTGGGATTAAGGTAACCTTTGTATAAATCAATTGTTATCGCGGAAGAAGAGACGAGAACCAATGAACTCAGTGTTGAAAGCGATGCCGATAAAACAAGTAACAAAATAACCGCCAGCAATACTTGCGGTAAATGCGAAGCAACCAAATCAGGAACCAATTGATCAAAATTAATTCCGCCTAACGCAGTGCGCGGAATTTTGTCCGGTTCCATTAAATGAGTCATGGCTCCGGTAAGATAAGCGGCACAGCCAATCACTAACGCAAAAATTGTTGTAATTAACGCACCGCGTTTAATTTCATTTTCGTCACGAATTGCGTAGTATTTATGTACCATTTGCGGAAGTCCCCAAACTCCAAACGACGTCATAAACACCACCGACGGCAAAACATACCAAGACGGTAATTTGACCTCGCCGGAAGAAATTCGTTCGCTAAGTTTTGTTGAAAGTTCTGTTGCCGCCGCCGAAATTCCGCCGTAACTTTTTGCTACAACATAAACCATCAGCAAGGAACCGAAAAACATGATCAACCCCTGAATAAAATCAATTCGGGCAATTGCCTTGTAACCGCCGCAAGTAATATAAATGAACGAAATTGCTGAAATCACGGTTAAAACAACCGTAAAACTTACTTTCCGTTCAAAAACAATCTCGAACAAATAACTCAAACCGGTAAACACCGACGCGGAATACGGTGCCAGAAAAATGAAAATTATCAACGCTGAAATAATTTTCATACCGTTTGTTTCATATCGTGCGGCGAAAAATTCCGGCATTGTTTGGGCATTGAGATTATGCGTCATTCGGCGTGTCCGTTGACCGAGAACCAGCCACGCCAAACCCGAACCAATAACCGCATTGCCAATACCAACCCAAAGAGCGTTCAACCCGAATTGCCAACCGAACTTGCCCGCAAATCCAACAAAAATAACCGCACTAAAATACGCCGTCCCATACGAAAACGCTAAAAGCCAAGGTCCTAGTGTTTGACCGCCAAGAAAAAAATCATGAACATTCGATGTCCGCCGTAAACCCCAACCGGCAATCAATAATATCACAACGAAAAAAAATGCCGTCAGTATAAATGGAAATAAATTATTCATCGCTCAAAGTTTTTAGGTTATAGGTTAATAGGTTAAATGTTTTCTCTTAATGTTCCCAACGCCGCATTGCCGCAACGCAATTTTCAAAAATCAAAATGTATTTTATCGCAAACAGGTACAAGGTCAATAGATAAAAGCATTTTCCCGCAGTTGCAAGTTTTTTTGTTTCGCGGTTTTTTTTAATGCGAAACATTACACGAAAAAAGGCGAGCAATTCCGCCCTAATATGGTTTGATACTATTCTCCGCTCTCTGTTTTCCATTCTCCATTCCATTCCGTGCCGTCTGGTGTTCTCAGGCGGAGCGAACCATTCGGCGCAATACCGAAACATTGTCCCTGAATAACGTTACGCCCTGAACGAATCGTTATCTCTTTGCCGATTTGAACACAATACTTTTCCGCCTCCCCAATCAGTTCCAACGGATTAACGGTAATCCGATTGATTTGATCAGAAAGCAACGTTAAAAAATCCGTAATCAGAACAGAAATATCCGTTGTCTCATCAAGAATTTCAATTAAAGACGTAATCGGTTTGTTCTCAAATTCGGTACGAAATTCCAGAGGAATATCGTTGAGGCGGTTGTTGACATTGATTCCAACTCCAAGAACAAGATGTTGCGGTACCGGTGATTCAATTAAAATACCGCCCATCTTTTTGCCGTCAACATAAATATCGTTGGGCCAATGCAAACCGATAATATTTTGTTCCGGCAACCTGTTGCGAATCGTTTTAAGAACGGTAACTCCAACAGCAAGCGACAGCAACGGTAAATGATTCCGTTTCAGTGAAAATGCCGCAAGTTCAAAACCAACCGACATTAACAACGCCCCTTCACCACTCCACCAAACTTTATTGCCGCGTCCGCGTCCCGCTGTTTGCCGTTTAGCAACAATAAGACAAGGCAGTTTAGGCGGAACGGATTGTTTCAGAAGTTCCTTGAGGCGGTCGTTCGTTGAAGAAATACAATCGTAATACTCAATCGTCCGAATCGTAATCAAATCTATCATTATCAGTACGAAAATGAAAATAACCAACCGTTCAACCGTTCACGAAAATAAACCTCAAAAATTCTCTCCGTGTTTTAAGGAATGTCATAACCCAAAGTATCGGAATATTCGGTATAATCACTAAAGTTTTTCTGTTTTATCGTCGATTTTGATAAAGGAGTGTTTTTCTTTTGTGTTCGTTTTACCATTTCAAAGATTACTGAAACGATGCGGTATTTGATTCAATCCATGATTCCGGCGGTTTTAACTGTTGTCGGCTTACTGGCATTGGTTCAATACGCAACCGCAACTCCTTTTACCGAAACACGTTTTGAAGAACTCAATCCTGTTGCCGAAACAGAAACCGAAGAATCTTTTGGTCAATTTCTTGGTCAATCTTTTGATCAATGTGACCAATTCGGTCAATTTGATCAATCTTTTGAGCGTCCTTTTTTTTCTGCGGATGTTGATTGTTATCTTGGTCAGAAACATCGGCGGCGCGGTGACGGCGGAAGAGTTTGGGCAAATTTGTATTACGGAGGCACCACGCTAAAACCCAAAGGAACAGAATCCCGAATTAAACCCAATCTTTATGGTCTTCAGGTTGGATTGGATAGGGTTCAATCGCATGGTGTTTATAACACGTTTTTTGGTAACTTCAATCAAAACAAAATAAAATATCCCAATCAGACAAAAGCCCGAACCGATAATTATCTTCTCGGATTGGGAAAATATTTTTATCTAAGCGGTTGTCATTTCGGCGGAGCCGGAAGTTTTGGCTACGATAAATATGAGGTGAGTAATGCCGTTAATCAGGTCAACGCCAAAGGAAATGGGTTTCAGTGTAATATTTTCGGGGAGTTTGGTCTTGATTTTATTTTTGGCAAATGGGGAATCAAACCGTTTTATGCGTTACAATATGATTTTTTGTATCATGGTCGGATTGGCGAAGCCGGTTCGCCTGTTCAAAGTGATTGGAATGGACACGGACTTAGCCAACTTCTCGGAATACGAATTAATTGGAAACTCTTTGAATCTTTGGAACTCCAAAGCCGATTGACATGGATTCACGAAATGTTAGACAATCTGCCGGTTTATTATCACACCCGATTTTCGGCAGTTCACGGAACTTCCACTCCGGCGGTCTTTTATTACGAAGGCAATACGGGACGCGATTGGGCATGGATTGGTTGCGGTTTGAAATTTGAAGGCGTGTACAATGTTTTCCTCTTTCTCGATTACGATTTAACAATCAACGCACGCCACACCACGCATCTCGGCAATCTCGGTCTCTGCTTCGGTTGGTAATATGTTCATGATTTTCGTTAAATAAGGTGGGCAACCGTTCGCTATTTGCTAAAAGGTCGCGTCGGCGTACTCGCCGACAGTGAACCAGATAAACGACGGCAAATGGTGTTGCCAACCGTTTTGGAGTCAATAAAAACTCAACCGGCGCGACCGCCCAGCGGGCGGATCGCCCACCTTTCTTAAATTAAACAACCCTAAATTAAACAAAAAATTCATACCAATTTGTGAACATTAGGATTTTTTTGAAGAAGATTTAAAAAAGTTCTCAATGGTCTATTGTGTTCTCAAACTTGTGTGATATACTCTGTCTTTCCATACTTTAATGAAACATATTAACCTAAGGAATATCGTATCGAAATAGTTTTAATAAACTGAAAATTAGTGTTCAAGTTGCCGATTGACAATGTACCACCTTGAATCGAAAGATTCTTGTCACGCAAGTAACATCGAGGACGCTCCCTTAATTGGGAGTGCCAGCCGATGTTGTTGTGTGAACTCCGTGGTACGAGTGTCAATCGCAATAGCGGAATTTGGCACTCTTTCTTTTTGCGTTCTGAAAGTCTGCCAATTTGGTTTCTGAATTACAATCTTTCCTAACCTCATTACTAACAATGTCAATTCAAATCGAAATCAATGGTTCATGGCAGAAAGTAACAAAACAACAAGTTTTAGAAATGGCGGCTCGCGGTGACATTCAACCGGAAACCATTATTGATGCTGACGGTCAAAAAATCCCTGCTTCCAGAATTCGAGACATCGTTTTTGCTGATGATGAACATCTCGATATTGCTCCTCTTGAATCCGATTCAGGAATTGTTACGTTTCCTATAATCTTTGAAGTAACGGCTCTAACTGGAGGAATAGTAAAGTTAGAAATTTATGAAAATAAAATTATCATAGAACGGCTCGGTATTAGAAGTTTTGTAATGCACGGTTCAAAAGGCGGCAAAACATTATACTTTTCTAAAATATCCGCCGCTCAATTCAAAAAAGCTGATGTTACGGAAGGTTCTCTTCAGTTTACAATTTCAGACGATTTTGAATCTAGAGGTGCTTGGTTTGATGCCCACACAGATGAAAATTCAATCCGATTTGGAGGAGCAGATGATGAAATTATGTTTTGTGTACACAAATTTATCGAAGCAAAAATTGAACATGAAGACTCAAAAAATGCAACAATTGCTCTCAAACATGCTATTATGAGAAAAAAAGAACTATATAGACCATCAACTGCGGAACTCGTGAAACTACTAGCAAAAAGAAATGAAGAACCAGAAATACTAAGTAAAGAGGAAAGAGATTATCTAGTAAGAAAAAATCTAATGACCAAACAACAATGTGAATATCTGGAAAATCTGGAAAACCTAAGTGAAGAAGAAAAAGAAAGAGAAATAGAAAAAGAGAGAAAAAAACGAGAAGAAAAAAGAAAAAAACAGGAAATACAGGCAAAGATTACAAAATGTCTATTCCACACGAATGGACAAAAGATATAAGTTTTTTTACCAA
>JAISBG010000783.1 GCA_031266315.1 Planctomycetaceae bacterium
CATTACGAATTACCGTATCGTTTGAAGTTGGGACGAACCCGGATATCGCGTCGGTTCTTGTTCAGAACCGAGTTAAAGCGGCGGAACCGCTTTTGCCGGATGAAGTTCGCCGATTGGGAGTTCGTGTGGATAAACGGGCGACGAACTTTATTTGTTTTGTCAACCTTTTTGAAAAAACACCGGAAACAACTGAATCGCAAACCGAATCAAAATCGGAGGTTGGGTCTCAAGGTGTTGGTATTTCCGGTGCTTTGGCGGCTGCTAAGGCGAATGGTTCTCCGAATCAGGGAACGAAAAGCGGTCAATATCTTGCCAATTATGCTTCGCTTTACTTGAAAGACCGTTTAGCGCGTGTTAAGGGTGTTGGCGAAGTGATGATGTTTGACCGTCGTCAGTTTAGTATGCGTATCTGGCTTGACGAAGACGCGATGGCGGCTCGCGAAATTTCCGTGCGGGAAGTTCATGCCGCAATTCAGGAGCAAAATGTTCAGGTTGCTGCCGGACGTATTGGTCTTGAGCCGGTTCCTGAAGGAATCCAAACGAATCTGGCGGTTGTAACGTTGGGACGACTTCAAGATGTTTCACAATTTGAAAACATGATTCTCCGTATTGATTCTGCCGGAGGAGTTTTGCGTCTGAAAGATGTTGCGCTTATTGAACTGGGAGCCGCCGATTATTCCAGCGAAGCACGGTACAACGGTAAAATGGCAACCGGTATGGCAATTGCTCCGCGTTCTGGAGCCAATGCGTTGGAAGTTTCGGCAAATGTTGTCCGCATGATGGCTTCTCTCAAAGAGTCGATTGGACGAAGCGGTTTGGAATATGCAATTCCGTTCAATGCCACTGACTTTATTCAGGCAACCGTTGACGAATTTGTTGAAACGTTAATTCTTTGTATTATGTTTGTCGTTTTTACGGTTTATATTTTCCTTCAGGATTGGCGGGCGGCGTTGATTCCGACATTGACTATTCCGGTTTCGATTGTCGGAACGTTTTTCTTAATGTGGGTTTTCGGTTTTTCCATCAACACGATGACGTTGTTCGGTTTAATTCTTGTTATTGGAATTGTGGTGGACGATGCGATTGTTGTGGTAGAAAATACGCAACGAATTATCGATGAAGAACATCTTGATCCTCACACGGCAGCGAAAAAGTCGATGATTCAAGTGATTGGACCGGTGATTGCGACGGTTCTTGTGATGATGGCGGTATTCCTTCCAACCTCGATGATGGAAGGAATTGTTGGTCGGCTTTACAAACAGTTTGCGTTGACGATTGCCGGTTCGGTTGGAATTTCAGGAATTTGCGGCGTAATACTGGCTCCGGCTTTGTGTGCCATTTTGCTCCGTCCATCGGTTCCGAAAAACAAACGGTTTATCGTTTTCCGAATTTTCAACTATTTCTTCGACGGTTTCGGACACTTTTATTTGAAAACCGTTAAATCAATGATTTTTATTGCTCCGATCATTTTTCTCCTTTGGGTGGGTTTGATTGGATTATTATTATGGGTGGTGACTCATCTTCCGTCCGGCTTTTTGCCGGATGAAGATCAGGGTGTTATTATGATGGAAGTGAAACTACCGGAAGGAGCGTCGAAGGAACGTACTGCCGAAGTGTTGACTCGAGTGGAACGTTTGGTTCGGGCGCAACAAACGATTACGCGGAATGAAGATTATGCGAAACGCGATATTGTAACGAAGATTCATGAACGGTTTTGGGATAAAAAGAAAACCTACGTTGAAAATGGCGGAATCAAGTCGGCGATGTACATTAACGGTTTTTCATTTGTCGGCGGTAGTGGGTCGAATCTTGGCATGGTTATTATGCCGCTTCGTTCTTGGAAGGAACGCCGTGATGAAGGTTTAAAAATTCCTGCAATTCAAACGCGGTTACGAGCGGGTCTTGATCAGATTCCTGAAGCGGAATTTATGATGTTTACGCCGCCGCCGATACAAGGTCTTGGGATGACGTCTGGGGTTTCGTATGTTCTTCTTGATGAACGCGGTGTTGGGGCGAGTACGATTGCCGCTGTGATGGACGATTTGAAACGTAAAGCGGTTGACATGGATCCGATTGTTGCCGCACTGACGCCGTTTAATCCGAATGCGCCACGTTTATTCCTTGATATTGATCGGGACAAAGCAAAGCGTATGGGACTTAATCTGGGTGAAGTTTTTGCGGCGTTGCAATCGTATCTTGGTGCGGCGTATGTTAATGATTTCAATGTTTTTGGGCGGACGTATCGGGTCAATGTTCAGGCGAAGGGCGAATATCGGGACAGTATTCAGGATATTCTTCGGATCAAGGTTAAGAATAACACCGGTACAATGGTTCCGATGGAAGCGTTTACAACAGTGAAAGAAGTTGCGGGTCCGCAATTGCTAACCCGTTACAACATGTTTCCGAGTGCGCAGTTTACCGGAATTGTCCGACCGGATCGAAGTGTCAGTGAAGGCATTACGAAGATGGAAGAATTGAGTCGGACATTGCCGGACGGTTTTAGTTTTGACTGGACGGGAGTTACGTTTCAGGAAAAACGGGTTGGTAATCAAACGGCGATTTTCTTTGCGGTGTCGGTTTTGTTTGCGTTTTTAATTCTTGCGGCACAATATGAGAGTTGGGCGTCGCCGTTGATTATTATGATGGCGGTTCCGCTTGGAGTTGCCGGATCGCTCACGGCGGTTACGTTGTTTTCAATCCACGCGGGAAAAATGCCGGAAATCAATTTATACACACAAATTGGTTTATTGATGATGGTTGGTTTGTCGGCAAAGAACGCCATTCTTATTACGGAATTTGCCAAAGAAAGACGGGAACACGGAACGCCGCTTGTTCAATCGGCTTATGAAGCGGGACGTTTGCGGTTACGTCCGATTTTTATGACCTCGTTTGCGTTTATTCTTGGCGTATTGCCGTTAGTTTGGGCGGACGGAGCGGGCGGCAATTCCCGAAACGCCATTGGCAACGGTGTTTTCGGCGGTCTGCTGATGGAAACAATGGTTGGAGTTTATGTAACGCCGGTACTTTTCGTACTGATTCAGGGAATTGCGGAATTTTTTGAAAAGCACATCAACGCTTTCCTCGCACACAGCCGTAAAAAAGCCCAACGCAAAGCCAATCTTGATGAAGTTGTTGTCCGACATGGAGACTAAATAACCGCAACAATTTGTGCATGAAAAGTTGGGCAATTCGTCAAAAGCTTTGCTGAAAGGTTGCCCACCTTTGTTTATTCTCAATACCTTTGTTCGCCCTCAATTATAGATGTGAGATGTTGGTCTTGCACGATAATTTTTATTTGATATATTTATTCAACTTGAGAATTTTCCTAATACTTGACGGGTTTTCCGATAACTTGCGGAAATATCCCCATATAATAAGAGACATTCGTTTTCTTTCTATTTTCACTTTTCCTCTTTTATTTTTCCATGACCCAACAATCAAAAGAACATCGGCAATCAACAGGAATTTCCGGTTTGGATCAATATCTTGGCGGCGGGTTGTTGCCGGGAA
This sequence comes from Planctomycetaceae bacterium, assembly GCA_031266315.1. Taxonomy (GTDB): domain Bacteria; phylum Planctomycetota; class Planctomycetia; order Pirellulales; family Thermoguttaceae; genus WRKP01. The sequence goes on from JAISBG010000783.1 coordinate 3,511, forward strand.
CAATGACTGTTTTGATTGGTTCTTCCGGTATTGGCAAAACTCAATTCGGAATCCAATACGCCCAAGCCGGACTTCAACAAGAAGGTCGGCGCGGTGTTCTATTTGATATGGCTTCACGCGGCGACCCGCAAGGTCATAAAGAATATGCTCAGAAACTCTTTCAATGGATTCTTCATGAAGAAGTTGCGAAAGAGGTTGTTGACTATGAACACTTTTTCGATAAAAAAAATCAACCCGGTGATTATTTTCGTGCGTTGACTTATCAAGGTAAACGTGTTACCAAACGGGATATGGATTTCGACCAATGGAATGATTGGCAGGCGGAGCTCTCCAAACATCTTGACGCAACAATTGCCTATTTTTTTGGACATTTTATTCGCGGCGGACGGCGGTTTGTTGTGGACGGGATTGAGCCGGTTCAGCATCAGGGCGAATCAATCCAATTTGAACTACTGGAATATGTTTATCATCAGATTATTCGTAAAGACCCAGAATGGGTAGCGCGGGATTTGTTCCGGCAACACTTTCACGCTAACGCAACAAAAATCCGTCAACATCTTTACCGGAAAGAAGAAATCGGTTGTCTCGTCAATTACACGAGTAGTGAAACGTCGTTAGACGCGATGATTGAAAAACCGTTGGACGAAGGCGATCTTCTTGCCAATGCCAATACCATTATTTATATGGGAAAAATTCGCGACGGTAATAAATTCCGCCGTGCCATGTATGTCTCGAAACATCGCGGCAGCCCGTGTTCCGATGAAATCCTGCTCTACGATATTGACGAACACGGACTAAAAATTGTAATCAATTGACGTAAATATTAAAGATAAGGCAATCATCAGGTAGGCAACTCCCAGGCTGAAGAGCGGTTTTTTTATTGTTTTAGTGATTTTTTGGGGCGATTTAGAAAACCGCTTGTTTTGTAACCTTTTTCTATATTTAGAGTTATGTAAAACACTTTAGGTGTTTTCGCTTTTTTTGTGTCTATTTGCTTGTAAAAACTATGTTAAAAACTTATTTCAGAACTGCTCCGTTTTGCGGGCAAGAGTCAGAACGCGAACCGGTTCCGGTGAACGGGACCGTG
>JAISBG010000816.1 GCA_031266315.1 Planctomycetaceae bacterium
ATCGTTTTCTGTACCTTCGGCGAAATAATTCACAACTGGGGTGAAGACCTCGCGTTTTCAATTGCCCGTGTTCTGGTGTTTGTCGAAATGGTTCTCCTGTTTCGGGAAAAAGAAACCAGATTCTGCTGTCAAATATTACTCATTTCACTACTTCAGGATGTGGCAGCTACCTTGATGCAACAAAGTATTCTTTTTGTGTTTTTGTTGATTGTGTACGTTTTTATTGGGCTTTGTGCTTTTGTGATGATTTTTCTTCAAAAAGAAAACCGCTATTTCCGTTCTCATTCGTTTGTCGGAACGTTTTTCGATTCCTTGCGTGCGGAAATTGCGGAACGCCAAGATCGCGGGAAACTGATTCGTATTGCTCTGATTACGTTAATTACCGGTCCGTTGTCGTTTGTTTTTTCGTTTTCCAATTCAAAAACCAATCAAAATCCGTTTGGTTCCAAAGAATCCAAAACAGGCGACGACCGAAAATCCTCTCCGCTTGAAATTTTGCGTTCCCTTTTTGCGGTATTTCCGCCGGAGCAAGACACGAACCGGAGCGGAGTTTGGGAAACAATTAGCGAAAGCGAACCGGTTCCCGAACAGGAAAACGCCGGACAGGAAAATTTCAACTCTTCGATAAAGGAGTTGGTTTTGGTGCCGGAATCGGTTTCGCGGTCTTCACGTCGGAAGAAAAACGAAAACCGTCAACGTTTTCCGCTTCTTGCGGAACGTCCCGGATTTTCGGGCGGTACGATGAATTCCAGTACTCTGGAACACGGACGACGCGAATTATTGGGACATCTTATTCGGGGAACACTGTTTGCCTTACTTTTTGCGGCGTTCATTTTTTGTTTAATTCCGCGAGTCGGACGCACGGATTTGTGGGGATTTGCCATTAAATTCGGTCATGACCAATGGACAAAACCTTTTCGTCAACCGGTTGGAATGGTCGGGTTTCGCGAGGAAATCCGGTTGGGTTCACTTGGTACGGTTTTGCCTTATCATCGTGAAGTCATGTCTGTCCGGTTTATGAAACTCACCGATCAACGTATTCCTTCGGCAAACGATTCGGCGTCGGAAGTTCCTTATGAGGAGATTATCGGGGCAACACTTTATTTTCGGGGTATTGCGTTGGACACTTACGCCGACGGAGCGTGGAAACCGCGTAAACCTTCAAACCCTTTTTGGAATTCGTCGCCGGAAAACAACACCGATTCCCAAACAACCCGTTTCTATTCATTTTTAGCCCGATTACCGGGCAGACCTGTTCAACCCGGTGAAGGTGAAAAACTATTTTTTGACGATGCCGCTGATTTGCTTAGTTTACATCTTGTGATTCAACCGTTGGACACAACAGTTTTTTTTGCTCCGTGGCCGTTCTTTTGCCGTAGCGAATCGGGAGTTTCGCCTTTGCGGTCGTTTGGCGACCATGTGGAGGAAAGGCGGATGCATCATGAAGAAATCAAGATGACAGTTTATTCAACCGGATTCAAACACGGGACTCAATTATCCATTATTCCCTGTCAGGAACGTATTGATCGCGACAGTCTTCTCCAGATTCCCGAACAAGGTTTGGATACCTTAAAAACATTGGCGCAAAAATGGGATGCGGAATCACAGTTTCCCAAAGAAAATATTCTTGGTCGGGCGTTGTACATGGAACGGCAGTTTTTGGAATCCGATTATTTTAAGTACAAATTGGGCGGAACAATACGGGATTATAGTCTTGACCCTCTTGAGGATTTTATTGGAAAGAATCCTTCGGGACATTGTGAATATTTTGCGGGGGCATTGGCGTTAATGCTTCGGAGTGTTGGAATTAGTTCGCGAGTGATTGTCGGGTTCAAAACGCATGTTGTTTCGCCGGGAATCCAAACGGTTCGTCAATCCGATGCTCATGCTTGGGTGGACGTGTATCTCCCGCCGGAATCTATTTCGGAACGCGCCGCCGGTTCTTATGCGGACTGGTGGAGTTATGGAGGTTGGATGCGGCTTGATCCTTCGCCTGCCGCCGACACCGCCACAACAGCCTTGATGAAAACCGTTTCGTTTAGTCTTACCGATTTGAACGAATGGGTTCAAACAATGTGGGGCGAATTTGTTCTGAATATGAATCCTTCAAAACAATCGCAATGGATTTATCAACCGATTCAATCGGCGTTTCATTTTATTGTTTACCGTGTTTTTAATCTTGAATTTTGGAAAGACCTGATGGCGGAAACGGTTCAAACCTATAAAACGTTATTTTTTTCGGGGGTTCAATGGCGTTGGCGTGATTGGGGAAGTATGTTGGTTTTTATTGCCTTCTTTTCTTTTTTACTTTTTCTCTTTTGGCGATTATTCCGATGGTTATTGCCGCGTTTGTTTCGGGGTTCGGGAAAAGAATGGAGACGCAAGGCAACGATTGATTTTTATATTCGTATGGAGCGATTGCTGATTCGAGTTGGGCGTGAACGCCGCCCCGAAGAAACACCGCTCGAATTTATCCATCACACCGATTTTACGACCGAAACACTTCCTGTGGTTGACGCTTATTATCGTGTACGGTTTGGAGCGGCAGAATTGACGGACGAAGAACTCCATGATGTTCGTGAACGGCTTGACCTGCTGGAAAAGAAAATTACTGATTCTACCGGATTAGGTGTTTCTCACCGGAATTGTAAAATTAAAGGTCAGCAATCATAAGGTGGGCAACCTTTTACAAGAGGTGGGCAACCTTTTGTAGGTGGGCGACCTTTCGCTGAAAGGTCGCGTCGGCGATAGCCGACAGTGAACCGGATTAACGACGGCAAACGGTATTGCTTTCCGTTTTGGAATCAAATTA
>JAISBG010000008.1 GCA_031266315.1 Planctomycetaceae bacterium
TGCGACAGTTGTGTCTTATCCGTTTTGGAAACATGATGAACGTAGTTCAAATGCGACCAATCAACCGTACATAAAACGTATTTCATTCCAGACAGAATTTGCTGCCGCACGAACTCACGTAACGGATACGCAAGCTGTTGCAGCGTGATTCTCTTGTTATTGAGAAAACGCCAAACCGCCTGTGTTGTCGCAAACGACGAAGCCTCACCTGCCGGAATTATTGCTCCCGGGGCAATTGCCTGATTGTGATGTAAATGCTGAACGATCATCGCAAAATAACGTAGCTCGTGTCCAAAAAATTAGTGGGAATACCAACCGAGAATCTTAACAAATTGGACCAGGCGAGAAAAGAGCAGGTTTGCACGCCCTTTGACTCCCGCAAATCGAAAAAAAAGGTAACTATTCAGTAGCCTTAAAGTGTTTAGTTTACTGGGTTTACAAGATATAAAAAACCACTTTTTTTCACCTTACAATATTGAGGTAAAATCATAAGTATTTAATATCAAAGGATTTACGAATTTCGGCTTTATTCTAATGATATATTGAAAAAAAGACGTAACCACTGTAAATCAAACATTTTACATGCTACTGAATAGTTACAAAAAAGATGTGTAGATACTTTTGGGGATGCCATGTTGGTAAGGTTAATGAGCGAACCCTAATTTCACCAATATTTTGTCCCTAATGGGACAGGAAAATTAACTATTCCGTAAGATTAAAGACAAAGTTGATGCGTAACATGAGTTAATCAATGAGGGACATGGCAAACAATGAACGCTATCACAAAAACTTAAAATTCAAGTGTGATGAGTATATTTTATTTATGTCCCCCAAAATTCCGAAATAATCGTGTCAGAACCTCAGAAAAAGAAATATAGATCGTTTTTCTTGGTTTTATGCTGTTTTTCCACGTATAAATGTTGCAACTTTGGTGTCTTCTCTTTTAATATGGTTGACCAACCAATCGCCAACACCAAAGGTTACTTTACTAACAAGTGTTGTTGTGGGACCGGACGTCTTCATTTGTGTTGCCAGATCACGAACAAACTCCTTAAATTTTTCGTGAAGACTTTTGTGATTTGTGTAATCAGGATATTGATATTGTTGTTGCAATTTTTCCTCATCACCGAAATGTTTTACCGTATAAGAAACTAAAAAGTCTAGTGTTTGGTTCAACGTTTCGCGTCCCTGTCCAGTAGAACAGGCTGCCAACAAATCATTGACCGCCTTAATCAGTTGCTGATGTTGGGAGTCAATGAGGAAATTTCCGGTTTCAAGGTCTTTACTCCAAGTGTAAGCCATCTTAATATCTTCCTTGTTAAAGGTTTTCAGAAACAAAATCAAAAAAATAAATAACAGAAGCCGCAATAAATTTTGTATTCATAAACGTTTTTCCAACTTTTTTTTAACGTTGGTTCGCATTCTTAACCGGTTCGTAAGGATGTTCACGTTTATTGAGAACTTTTGCTTCTTCAATTTTATCAAGAACGGGAATCGTACTGTCTTCATCTTGCGGATCAACCCGTTGGATGTCCGCCAAAATTTCTATTCCTTCGACAACACGCCCAAACACGGTATGACGTCCGTCAAGGAAATAGGTCGGTACAAAAGTCAGAAAAAACTGGGAACCATTTGTATTGGGACCGGCGTTTGCCATACTCAGCGAGCCGCGAAAATGTTTCCGAGCGTTGGGAAATTTTGAACCACATTCATCGTTAAAAGAATAACCCGGTCCGCCGCGACCTGTTCCGGTCGGATCACCGCCTTGAGCCATAAATTGCGGCAAAACACGATGAAAAACTGTTCCGTTGTAAAATCCTTTTTCAACCAACGAAATAAAATTGGCAACCGTATTGGGGGCTTCGTTTTCGAAAAGTTCAATGACGATAGTTCCTTTGGTTGTTTTAACCTGAACACGGGGCAATTTTTTAGCTGGTTCTTTTTCTCCTGCTTCGGTTTCCGCTTTACGAATTTCTTTTTCTTTTGCCCAATCGGTTTTAAATTGAGCGATACGGTTAAAGGAACCTTCAAGAGCCATTACTTGTTCTTGCCCTTTTTTTGTTTCGCCGATATTTTTGAGAACTTTTTCCAGATAGCCGTTATCGGTTGCGGTTTTGAGCCATGTTTCGGCTTCTTCCGGATCGGTGGTCAGCAACGCCGCCAAACCCGCGTAAGCATAAAGAACTTCGGCTTCACGGGCAATTCCCTTAGCAACAAGCCGCTTAAATATTGCTACGGATTGTTCATAATTTTCACGGCGGTATTCCCATTCGACCATTCCGTAAAGAAGATTATTGACAAACGGATTACGATTGGGCGTTTCGTCAAAGGCTTCAAAACCGGCGGAAAACATTTGTTTGTAGGTTGTCAAACCGTTATTGTACAACGACCAATATTCTTTTTCGATTTCTTCTTGCCGTTCCGGTTTTGCGGCGGGGTATTCCACTTTTAGGGTGTTCAGTTTTTTGTTGGATTCACGGAAGGTGTAAAATTTTTCCATGAATTGTTTGTTTTTTTGACCGAGAGCTTCGGCTTCCGATTCTGATTGGGCGTAATTGGCTTCAATGTCAGGTCGAATACCTTGCTCGGCGGAAGGTTCTTGTTGCGGGGGAGTTTCTTGGGTCAAAGCCGCAAGTAGAAACAATACTGTTGTAATCATTTGGAGAGAGAACATATTTGTTGTTGAAAGCAGGAAAGGATTTTTGTTATACCGTAGCCGCTATGGGCGATAGGCTTCGCCCTTGAACAAACGCTCCACGTTGTTGCGCTTACCGTGTTCAGCTTCGTGAATTTTAAAATGGCTTTAGTATAATATGTTAATTTATTGTTTGAAAATTCAATGAAACGATTTTACTGAATTGAATCGGCTTATCGAATATCGAAATGGTAAATATAAACCAGTTATCCCATTTCCACAAGCCCCCGAACAAGTCCTTTTCAGAAAAATAAAAAAATTCCTGATTCTACCGGATTAGGTGTTTCCCACCGGAATCGTAAAATAATAGGTAATATTTCATAAGGTGGGCGACCTTTCGCTGAAAGGTCGCGTCGGCAATAGCCGACTTGTACCCTGTTTATGGACGGAAATTACCTACCCAAACGTTAGGAATACCAATTACCATTGTTAATCTAATTCATAGAACAAACGTTACGGTATTC
>JAISBG010000068.1 GCA_031266315.1 Planctomycetaceae bacterium
ACACAATATTCGGACAACTCTCATCGGCGCTATCACAAACCAAGAATTGACACAACAAAAAGGTTAGAGAAAAGGTCTTTTAATCGCGTTTTCCAACTGCGTCATATCCTTCACTTCACCGGTGAATAAATACTGGTAAATATTATCTTTGGATTTGCCGGTCATATTGTTATATTCTTTTAAACGCCGTTCTAAGTCATTCGTCTTGCCAATTTTGCATTTTGCAGGTTCCAACGATGCCTGAACAATATAAATATATTGTTTTGCCGTACTTTTTGTCATAACAAGTTCCCTTCTCTGTCAAGTCTATCGTTTTCATTATAGATATTCTATTCGACGAATTGTTTATCATATAGTTTAGGCGAACAATATGCAATGCCCGTTTGAAAAACCGGAAATACGATGTTGGTCGGCGATTTAATCCTTGCATTGTTTATGTTATAGATACTCCGGCAATATTGATACGATTGGTAGAGTGTTGAGTTTATGGTACTAATAATCGCGAAAGTCTTTTTGCTAATACAGATAGACGCTATTGTAACAAATATTATTGGGTTTTACATTGGGACGATGTAAATGTTGTTATTCAATATGTTGTAAAGATATTGGAGAAGTACAGGATTATTCGGCTTATGAATAAATTTATAGTAGAGCAAACTAAGTTATTTTTAATATCTTATTTTAACAAAATATTTGCCTATTTTAATATTTTATGAGTGATTAGTAAAATTAAATAGTCTGGATAAATATAAATTTACGTTTGCTGCCAGCAATTGCTCGCTCCACTCTCAAAACAATCGGAAAAATTCAAACGGACATCCTTGAAAAAGAAACATTTCAAGGTAAACTGATTCGGATTCGAATTGTTTTCGAGTTTCCATTGTAAAAAGATTGTTCTGAATTTTAATCGTACCGCTTGGTCGATACGGTTTATTTATTATTTATTTTCCTCTTTATGAAATCACACAGCACAACAATTTTAACGGTTCGCCGCAACGGTAAAGTCGCTATTGGCGGTGACGGTCAGGTAACACTTGGCAATTCGATTATGAAATCGGACGCCAATAAAATTCGTAAACTTCTGGAAGGCAAGGTAATTACGGGATTTGCGGGTTCAACAGCGGATGCGTTTGCGCTTCTTGAACGGTTTGAGGCAAAACTCAAGGATTATCCGTCGAATGTTCCCCGCGCCGCAACCGAACTTGCCAAAGAATGGCGAACAGATCGCGCACTTCGGCGTTTGGAAGCGATGATGATTGTTATTGATCCGGCTTCAACCTTGTTGCTTTCCGGCAACGGCGATGTAATTCTTCCGTCGGACGGTGTTCTGGCAATTGGCAGCGGCGGCAATTACGCGATGGCTGCAGCGAAGGCTCTTCTGGCAAAAAGTGATCTTGAGGCATCGGAAATTGTTCGGGAATCGCTCAAAATTGCTTCGGAAATCGATATTTACACCAATTCGAATATTGTGATCGAAGAATTGAACGAACCATAATTTTCTTCGCTTGTCAAAATCGCTACTCAATTGAATTGTTTTCCATTTTAACATTTTATGCCTAAACGTTATTCAAAACGGATCATTAAAAAAAACTCTTCCGTCAAACCGTTTCGCCGTTCTGCAACAAAAAACGAAACCAAAAATACGGCGAAAAAGACAGCCAAAAATACAGTTAAAAACACGGCTGGAAATAGTGGTGTGAAAACGGCTTATTCGGGCAACAGACGAAGTAGTTTGTTTGAAAAAGAATTCGGTGAGGGGCATCGATTACAGAAAATTCTTGCTGTTGCCGGATTGGGGAGTCGCCGTCAATGTGAGGAGTTGATTGAACAAGGAAGAGTTGAAGTTGACGGTTCTGTTGCCCGTCTTGGTTGTAAGATTGATCCGGTTCGAAGTGAAATTAAAGTGGACGGAGAACGGCTCAAAAAAGCGAAACCGGTTTATCTTGCTCTTTTTAAGCCCAAAGGTTATCTTTGCACTGACCGCGACCAGCAAGGACGGGCAAGAACTCTTGATTTAGTTCCGCAAACATTTGGTCGTCTTTTCTTGATTGGTCGGCTTGACATGGACAGCGAAGGTTTAATTCTTTTGACCAACGACGGGGCATTATCGGAACGTTTAACACATCCGAAATATGGTGTTCCGAAAGTGTACCGTGTTCAGGCGGCAGGTGAATTGACGCAGGATTCTGTGAATCAATTACGTAAAGGAATGTATTTTGCGGAAGGGTTTGCGAAAGTATCGGGAGCGGTAATTAAAGGACAATACAAACAAAGTACAATTCTGGACATCACTCTTTCAGAAGGCAAAAACCGTGAAGTCCGGCGTCTTTTCGCCAAACTTGGTCATAAAGTTCTGACATTGATTCGAATTGCCGTCGGTCCGGTAAAACTCGGCAAACTAACACCCGGTGAATGGCGGCATCTAACCCGACAAGAAGTTGATCGACTTTACACGGCAGGACAATAAAATAATCGTAACTATTCACAATGAATCAAAGTAAAGGTGAAGTGTTTGCTCATGATTCTTTAGTCCGTAGGACTTTAACATGGATAACCCCGTGCAAACGAAGTGCAGCACGGGGTCATGTAACCTCTTACTGCAACATGCTCAGTCCCCCACTCTCCACTAATCCAGGACGGAGGAAAACTGGCGATTCTACTGCTGTAAAATCATGCTACCTTGACATAAAAAAACAAGTTATTACAATAGGGCATCTCTAAAAAATCATTTTTTGAGGGGCCATTGTCAATTTATAATTTTTTATTACACTCAGTGGTGTGAATATTATTTTTCCGGTATTGTCAATTTCATTTTTCATCTTTCT
>JAISBG010000078.1 GCA_031266315.1 Planctomycetaceae bacterium
GGCTGAAATCGGACATCGTAGCCTAACGCCTTGTCAATTAACTGTTATTTCGATTCGACTTGGCGGTCGTAAAATTCAATGGGATCCCGAAAAAGAACAAATCATCGGCGATAAAGAAGCCCAAGCCATGCAAGCACGCGAACAACGTAAACCATACACCATTTCGTAACTCTTGTTCTCAATTAAAGTATCAATCATTTTAGGTATTTTATGACACCAAAAACATTTGAAGAATCGTTAATCCGTTTAGAAGAAATCCTACGGCAATTAGATGACGGACAAACCAATTTGGAAACCGCATTGCTCCGATATGAAGAAGGAGTTCATCTCCTAAAGCATTGCCACAAAATTCTCGAAACCGCACAACGTAAAATCGAAATCCTCCGAAATGGGAATAATAACGAGAACTCTCTCAATATCGAACCTGTTGACGAAAAAGAATTTAAAACAAATCCCGATAAAATGTTAAAAGAATAAGATATTGTACGAAAGTAAATTAGTAACTCCAGTTACGCACCGTAGATAAAAAGTAACTGTTTAAGATGAATCAAAGTCAAGGTGAAGTGTTTATTCATGATTTTTAGTCCGTAGGACTTTCACGTGGATAACCCCGTGCAAACGAAGTGCAGCACGGGGTATTGAGTCATACACCGCCTCTAACCGAGAACTGCGTAGCAGTTCAACACGCTCACGGCAAGGATAGCTTTTCTCTGTTGAACTACTACGTAGTTCCGGTGTGGTGTATTACTCAATACCCCGTGCTGCGTTCCACTTGCACGGGGTTATCCATGTTAAAGTCCTACGGACTTAGGAATCAAATATCTTCACCTTGACTTTTTATCTACGGTGCGTAACATGAGAATTAACAGAAAATCCGACAAATTCTGTAATTTCCACCCAAAATAAAAACCGAATCTTCAAGTAAGAAAAGTATAAAGGATATATCATGTTTCCCTATTTCTGTCAATAGACAATATGTTTATTTTTAGACGGTTGTGAAGTTACAAACCTCCGAAGCGGCGTTTTCGTTTTGAAAAATCGTCCAGTGCTTGCGTAAATAACGGTATATCAAAATCGGGCCAACATTTTTCCGTAACCCAAATTTCCGCATAACTCAATTGCCAGAGAAGATAATTACTGAGACGTAATTCGCCCGCCGTCCGAATCAAAAGATCCGGTTCCGACATTCCCGAAGTGTAAAGATGATTCGCAATACAATCTTCGTCGATATTTTCGCACGGAATTGTTTCTTTTACTATTTTTTTCACGGCGTCAACAATTTCACCGCGTGAACCGTAATTGATTGCCAGACAAAGACGAAGTCCTTTATTGCCGGCAGTCATCGCAACACTTCGATCCATTTCGTACAGAATTTCTTCCGAAATACCGGTTCGGCGTCCGATAATCGAAAGTTGAATCCCGTTTTCTATTAAATTTGTCCGTTGACCAACAATATATTCATGGAGCAACGACATCAGGAAATCCAGTTCCTGTTTGGGACGTTTCCAGTTTTCGCTGGATAAACAGTACAAAGTCAATTGTTCCAATCCGCGCCGTGCGCATTCTTCCGTAATTTCACGCACTCGAACCGCACCGGCACGATGTCCCTCATATCGGGGAAGCCCTTGCCGGTTAGCCCAACGTCCATTGCCGTCCATGATAATTGCGATGTGCATTGTGATTGGGAATTTGTGGTTGAGTTAAGAGTTTGGGGTTTGTGATTTGAGGAAAGCAGAGATACGTGGTCAATTAATGAAGCGCAAATCATAAATTACTATTAACTATTAGTTATTAACTACTAACTATAATTAATAGGCTTCAAAAAAACGATGATTTGTGCCGCCGGTTCCGATTTTGATTTTGACCGGTTTAAAACATTTTGGACAATGTCCTTCATAAGCGTTGCCTTCACGGTTGACATAAATTCGTACATAAACTCCGCAACAATTAAATTTAACGCCGATAAAACGGCGTTCCGTCCGGTCTGAATTTTTTTCGTCGGACACGGGTGTTTGGGAATTTGATACCGGTTCGCTGGAAAGGTCAAGTGAAGACATGGGATTGTAAATTAAAAATATTTTCAAGTCCGACGTTTATTACCGTACCAAATAATCTGCATTCGGGGACAATATTGATGACCGTGCTGTTCACAAAACGGCATAATCCATGTGGCTTTTTCTGTCATCGTTTTAACATTAACCGCTTGCGGCATCAAAAGAACCCGCTCCGCAACCACACCGTGAAACTGACTCAAATATTCCTCAATTTCATTAAGATCATTCGGCGTATCCACAACAAATTTGAGTTGATAGTTGTATCGCAACATCAAACTCTGAACAATTTCCGGTTTGAAACGGTTTTGTTCGTGCGAGATACTGTGTTCTGTTTTTAGGGGAGTGGAATTACTTAGTTTCGGGCTAATTGACATCAAATCACATAAAACAGGAGCATCGACAATTCCAGATGTTTCAATGGTGATTTGATAATCAAAATCTTTCAAGAGCCGTGTCAATTCGACGATTTCCGGTGATTGCATTGGTTCTCCGCCGGTGATGACCACATGCGGCAGTTCCAACAAAAGAACACGACCGACAATTTCCTCTGCCGAAAGATTCGCGCCAATCCCATTTTCCTCTTCTCCTTCTTCTTCCCAATTTTCCGCTCTATCCTGTTGAGCATAAGGCGTATCACAATAACGGCAACGCAATGCACAACCAAGTGTTCGGACGAAAATGCTATATTTTCCCGTCCAAAGTCCTTCACCTTGTTTTGATTGGTAAATTTCAACTATCCACATGGCTGATACAACCTAACCGAAAATCCAAATACAACGAACATAAACTACTAATATAAAACACAATGTATAAAATGCAGTGTATAAAAGTGATCAATTCATTATACCTTGATTGAGAGAGGCATGAAATAACCCAAAAGAATCCAACTGAAAAATTTTAAAAAACAGTCTGCAAAGGTAAGCAATCATCAGGTGGGCGCTAAAACATCGCGTCGGCGTTAGCCGACTGTGAACTAGATTAACTACAGCAAATTGTGTTGCCTTCCGTTTTGGAATCAATACAGCGTCAACCGGTGCGACCGCTCAGCGGGCGGATCGCCCACCTGTGTTTAACTCACTTGTTTATAACCTACTTGTGTTGATCTAATTTGTGATTACTTTCAAATTACGGTTGAGTGGAGGGTTCTTTTTTTTCTTCATTTTTTTCCGGTTCGGTTTCTTCGTCGATGATTACGGAATATACTTTTGACGTTTGCGTGGAATCGTCCCAAGTTCTTGAAACAGGAACAATCCATTTTTCTTCGTAATACACAATTCGGTAAACATAAGCGGCTCCCAGTGCCAGAAAAACACCAAAAGAGGACGCCTGAAGCATGAGCAATACCGGAGCCGGTCGGTAAAAAAGAACCGCCAACAACGCAACTCCAAGTCCAAAAAGTGATCCGGCATAACGTGTTCGCGGGAAATAAATTAGCGTCAAACCAATAAGAAGTGAAAGACCACTCGAAAATAATACAATAAGTGATCGCCCAACAAGATAAAACGATGTTGCAGAAGCCGGATGAAGTGTACTGAACAAATATTGGTTTGATCTTGTCGAAATAGCGGAACTTTCCGGCGAATCGTCCGGCAAACCAATATCTTTTTTCTGGAGCGAAGGGATTCGTCCCCAGAACAGGTTGTTCCACGCCCAACGGTATTCCGGTGTCCAACCAATAGGAATATCAAGAATGTGTTTGTCTTGCGGAAGAATAACCTGCCAATATTCACAACGGATAAGCGATTCCGAATTGAAATGGGGCAACTCCAGTTCCAGCAAATTGCGGGCGGTTTCAAACGGAAACCGATAAACCACCTCCACCAAAACAGAACGTTGACGTTGTTCCAACGTCAACGGAATTGTCAATTCGCTTTTCGACGAAACTTCCGCAAGAACCGGTGTCCGATCAATCGAAACAAAAACTTTGCCCTTACCGGTTGCCGACGGGAGATTGATTGTGATTGATTCGCGGTCGCTGGTAATCAGATAAACACCGCGATCTTGACGCAATGAACCGGTCAGCCATGTTTGCAGCCACGCACGTTCGATAATGGTTGTTCCCAGAGCAACATGGTTGGACAGCGAAATGAGCAGCGAAATTTTATCCGGTGTTTGCGATGATTGGAAACTTGTTCCGAGTGTTGACGAATCCGGTGTTGTTGCGTTCCAGAGGTGATTCACATTGTCATGAAGTTCTATCAGATAACCCGGCGGAACAATCAGGTTGACGCGATGATCGGAAACCGCTGTGTCCGCCGGACGAATAAACGATAACGAAAAGGGTGTTGTCATATCGTATTCGATAGGAACCGGCGGAACCGAATACCGGAACACCAATTGAAATTTGAACAGGGATTCCGGGAGCATAACCAATTTCCGACTCCAATTTTCCTCGCCGGTTTCCGTACCGGTTAACGCAACATCGCGCAACTCCAACGGACGATTCCCGATTTTTACTTGGAGAGAACCGTTTTCTTCCAACGATTTTGGGACAAGAAAATACAATTTTTCAACCGGAACATACGAAACATCATAGGAGATAATCTGATCAACCTGATCGTTCAAATCCCGCAACCGAATATCCGTACTCATTGCCGCTGTAATCTTTTGGCGGTGATAACGAATGTCCGCAACGAAAACGGCGTCCGCCGGTTCGGTTCGGTAAAACAGCGGTTCCTGTTGCCGTTCAGGAATTTCAATCCGAATTGTTTGCGAACGCCGGCTGCGGCGTGTTAATCCGAGAGTTCGTGTTGGTGCGGAGTTGTCGGATTCCGACTCCGAAACAACCGCCAAACCGGAATCCGTGTCTTCGTCAATCGGAATCACTTCAACGTTGTCCGCCGGAACAATTACCACCGGAGCCGGTTCGCTCCAAGTTACCAACGGTTGCGGCAATGGAACAACCAATCGTTGTTTTGCTTCGCCGTCTTCTGTTGAAAGAGGGCGGTAGGCTTTCAATTCGATTTCAAAGGAACCGTCTGTCGGTGTTCGGAAAGGAATGGTCAAAAGACCGTTTTCGTCTTGTTCGACACCGACCATATCAATAATATTGGACGGTTTGATTTCGCCGTTCCACTTCCAACCGGGCAACCGAATCGCAAGACTTTCCGTTTTGGAACCGAGAACCTCATAAGATAATCGCGCCGTCAGTGAAAGCGAACCTTTATTGATTCCGAGTTGATATTCCGGTTTGACATTGGTTCGAGGTTGCGGGGAAACGATTCGTCCTTGCAACTGGAATGGTTGCGAGAAAAATTCAAATCGGGCATCGGCTTCTTCGTGGGTTACGGAGTCCGAAATTTCCGTTCGCCGGATACTGCGAATCGGTTTCCAGTTGGAACGCATCTCCGCAGGAACCGTCGCCGTAAGATAACCGAATTGCCGTTCCGCCCCGATCACTTCAAAACCGCCAAGATCACGCCAAACATCTTGTTTTTCCGCGTCTGATTGTTGAATTGCCTTGAGACGAATGTTGACGGGACCGGAAGTTTTTCGGGCAAACCGGATTTCCAGAATCGGAGAGGTTGCGGTTTCTTCTTTAACCAAATCAAACGAATATCCGCCGGCGGCTGCATATTTTTCTGTTGTTTCGTGATCCGGAACCGTTCCCGCCGGCAACCGGATTCGCAACCGGTCAAAAACAGAAGATGGAGGACTGCGTACCGGAAGAATCGCATCATAAACAGTTGATTTGTCTTCCAGTTGCACTTTAATCAGCGCGTCTTCAACATAAAGAACCGGACGATCATCAAGCGGTTCTGTTTTTTTCTTCCGCCAAGAGAGTTCAAAATCAGGACTGAGGGCAAGTATTTTGAATTGAGTGATTGGTTTGTCGGGTATTTCGGAAGTATTGAGCAACGCTCCTTGAGAAACGGCGGCGGCGATTTCTTTTTCAGGAACCAGCAGCACAAACTGGGAACTAACCGCTTGCGGGAATGAAATGGCGAGCCGGTTTTCTTCGTTCCCGATGCGTGTCAGAGGAAACCAAAAGGGCAAAAACAATTCGTAATGCTGTTCGGAAAGAGTTTTTTCTTCTTTTGTGTCGGTGGAGTTGTTTTCTAAGTTTTGCGGCAGGTTTTGCGGCAACTTCTCCGGCAATACAGATATTTCCGGTTCGGCGGCTAGTTCTGCCGAAGAAGTTGCGGCGGAATTAGCCGGTTGGCTGTTGGAGGATTCGGGAGACTTGGGGCGAATCAACACAAGATATTGACCCGATTGGGGATCAACCGTCAAATCAAAAGAACCCGGTCCGCGAAGTATTGGTTTTGATGTTCCGTTGGCGGGCAGAATACCTTCTTTCATTCCAATGGGAATGAGAAGCGGGCGATTGTTGAAAGTTGTCAACACGATTCGGATTTCGGTTTCGACATGGCGGTCAACAACTTTTCCGGTAACATTGATTTCCTGCAAACCAAATGGTGGCAACGGATTTTTTCTATCGTGCAAAAGAAAATTCCAGAAATCGTCCAAATCTTCCAAAGGCCAACCTTTGGGAAGATAGAGCAATCGTTTCCCTTCGGAGTTGAAGATTACAACCGCGTCTAGAGGGGCTTGTTCAATTGCTGGTGATGCCGGACTGATTTTAACTTGTTCCGCCGCCATCTCCCGAACAGCCGAACTCTGAGCCGCAACCCCCAAAACCCAAAATCCAATATTAAAAAGTACAAATACCGGCAACCGTGTTCGGCGAATAAGCGAAAAAAACAATCTCATGGAAATATCACTGGTAAAACCGAATAAATTATAATGAACGACGTTAATTATAATAGATTTTCAATACAAAAGCAACGTTCCCCCAAACCTTTTGCATAAGCAATATTAGAACAAACTAGGTGAGGCAAACATAGGTGAGACAAAAAACGTGGGCGATCCGCCCGCTGGGCGGTCGCGCCGGTTGAGCGGTCATTGATTCCAATCGGTTTGCCCTTTTATCTGCTATTAAATCAAAAGGAAGGACAAACCCTTCTGGAGTTGAGTAAAACTCAACCGGCGCAACCGCCCAGCGGGCGGATTGCCCACCTCTCCTATTTAATTAATAAAACACCACCATCACCACCCAATTCGGGATACTAGTCAATTATTCCCAATCGAGACCGAAATCTAGGGCGGTTGCGGAATGAGTCAATGCGCCGACACTGATTCGTTCAACACCGGTTGTTGCGACGGCACTGACTGTTTTTAAGTTAATCCCTCCTGAGGCTTCCAACTCCACTTCAGGCGCCAATCGGTTCCGAATTTCAACCGCTTGGATCAGTTGCGGTAAGGTCATGTTGTCGAGAAGGACAATATCCGGTCTGACTGTTAAAACCTCTTGCAGTTGTTCCAATGTATCCACTTCGATTTCGATAATCGGTACAAGAGGAATCTTTTGAGTTTTTTGATAAGAATTTTCATTTTCATTGGAATATTCGTATTCGGGAAGACGTTCAAAGTGGAAGGAATCGGCGTGAAGCCGGAAAAATTCGCGGGTTTGAACGACCGCTTCTGCCGGAGTAAATTGTCCGCCGCCGTCCCGCCCAATCGCAAGATGATTATCCTTGATCAACACCGCATCAAAAAGACCGGTTCGGTGATTTCGTCCGCCGCCGCAACGAACCGCGTACTTTTCCAATCGCCGCCAACCAAGTGTTGTTTTCCGTGTGTCGTAGATTTTTGCGGGAGTTCCGGCTGCGGCGTCCACATATTTTTCCGTCAATGTCGCAATTCCCGAAAGTTTACCGATCAAATTCAACACCAAACGTTCAGCAATCAACATACTTTGTAGTTGTCCGCTGATTTGACCGATTTTATCGCCGGGTACGATTGATGAACCGTCCGAAATAAACGGTTGCCAGAGGAGAGTCGGATTGATGACATGGAGAATTGTCGCAACAGCCTGAATTCCCGCCATCACTCCGCTTTCGCGGGAACGGATAAACGCCGAACCGCATAACTGTTCCGAAACCAAAGCAAGACTCGTCAAATCGCCGGTAATACCCGTATCTTCCGCAACTGCAATTTTCATAAGTTGTTGAAGTTCCTTTTCGACTTCCGGCGACCAATTGTTCTGATGAAAATCTCTAAACATTAATATTAAGGGGTTGTAAATTGAAAATGATGGGGAACGCAAGCGGATAATTTAATTTGTTTTGGTAAATAGCACGCTTGCAAACTATTCACTCCTGTTACGCAGGGGCTAAATATTCAGTTCAAATAGGATTCTCCCGTATTAGGTGGGCAATCCGCCCGCTGGGCGGTTGCGCCGGTTGAGTCTGCATTGACTCCAACACGGAAAGCAACACCATTTACCGTCGTTAAACTGATTCACTGTCGGCTAACGCCGACGCGACCTTTTAGCAAAAGGTCGCCCACCTACCCAAAGTTGCCCACCTACAAAAAGTTGCCCACCAGATGATTGCCGATGAAATTTTACCTATTATTTGACGATTCCGATGTTGATGTATGTTTTGCCGACTTTTTTACTTATGGTGCGTAACATGAGCTATTAACGAATACGTTGCCCTTGCAGGGCGGAGGAAAACTTGCAATCCTACACACAGTGTTTTTTTCTTCCCGACGGCGGAAACAGGAAAAAACACAGCGCTTTTTTCTTCCCGACGGTGTCGGCAAGAAAAAGACATAGCGCTTTTTTCTTCCCGACGGCGGAAACAGGAAAAAACACAGCGTTTTTTCTTCCCGACAGTGTCGGCAAGAAAAAGACATAGCACCTTTTTCTTCCCGCCAGCGGGGACAGGAAAAAACACAGTGCTTTTTTCTTCTCGTCGATTGCAGAAAAGGCGCCGTCAATCCTACGCATCATGCCCCGATTTTCTCATATCTGTAAAAAAGTGTCAACCCAAAACAATAATCCCGAACAAATACTTTTTTGAAGGTGTTTTTGAAGGCGTTGACATAATTGTTTTGTGGGGATACAATAGTAGGAGTGTTTGTTATTAGATTCTTTGAAAATATTTTCTACTTTGTTTCGGGAAAATAATTATGTTTGGTAAAATGTTTGAACTCGGTTCACTGATGAAACAGGCTCACGAATTTGGCGGTAAAGTTCAAGAAATGAATGATAAACTGAAACAACTTCGTGTTCAAGGTTCTGCTGCCGGCGGTCTGGTGACAGTGGATGTCAATGGGCTTCAGGAAATGGTGGCTTGCCGAATTGATCCCTCTCTTTTTCAACAGAGTGATGTTGAATTGTTGGAAGAACTCATTGTTACGGCGACCAACGACGCCATCGATGAATCACGCCAACAGCAAGCCGAATCAATGAAATCGTTGACGGACGGTATGAATCTCGGTAACCTGACCGAAACTCTTGGAAAAATTATACCGCAATAGCAAAAATTATTTCTTGTTCCTGTTTAAAGTATCATGTCGGAATTGACTGAATCCGTAACACGGATGATCAAAGAATTTGAAAAATTGCCCGGACTCGGTAAAAAATCCGCCGAACGGATTGCTTATCATTTACTCAAAGTCGAAAAAAAAGAGGCTCTTGCGTTAGCCGATGCAATCTATGCGGTGAAAGAAAATGTCCGATATTGTAAGCATTGTTTCAATTTAACCGAGCAGGAACTTTGTGAAATCTGCCGAGACCCGAAAAGAAATCAAACGATTCTCTGTGTGGTCGAACAACCGCGTGATCTGATTGCGTTGGAACAAACCGGACGATATGACGGACTTTATCATATTCTTCTTGGGCGGATTGCTCCGCTTGATAAAATCAGTCCTGACCAATTGACAATTACCGCTCTTATAGACCGGATCAAAACAAGTTCATTTACCGAAATTGTCATGGCAACCAATCCAACAATCGAAGGCGATTCAACCGCACTTTATATTATCAAGCAATTGGAATCTATTCAGGCAAAAGTAAAACCTCGAATTACTCGATTGGCACGCGGAATTACGACCGGAAACGATTTACAATTTGCCAACAAAGAAATGCTTGCCGATGCTCTGGCAGAACGTCAATCGTTCCGGTAAAAATTCCTGATTCTACCGGATTAGGTATTTCCCACCGGAATCGTAAATTAAAGGTCAGCAATCATAAGGTGGGCAACCTTTTGCTAAAAGGTTGCGTCGGCGTTAGCCGACTTGCCCCTGTTAACGGCTGGCAATTTGATTCCAAACCGGAAAGCAATACCGTTTGCCGTCGTTAATCTGATTCACTGTCGGCTATCGCCGACGCGACCTTTCAGCGAAAGGTCGCCCACCTACAAAAGGTCGCCCACCTAATGATTGCTCACTTT
>JAISBG010000132.1 GCA_031266315.1 Planctomycetaceae bacterium
TAAACAAAACTTTCATACCTTTTATGAACACAAATGCCCCCAAACGATTACCTTACGGCAATGCGAATTTCAAAAGCATCCGTACAGAAAATAATTCTATTTATGTTGACAAGACTCGATTTATTGAGTTGCTGGAGAAAGAAAATAATTCGTCGCGAATATTTATTCGTCCGCGCCGTTTCGGTAAGAGTTTATTTCTTTCAACACTTTCGTATTATTACGATATCAATTATGCGAATGAATTTGAACAATTATTCGGCGATTTATACATTGGTCAAAATCCGACACCGCTCAAAAATTCTTACGCGGTGATGGAATTTGATTTTTCGAGTATTGACACGGCAAATGTAGAACGTTTCCAAAATAGTTTTTTTCAAAATTTACGGAGTACGGTTTGTCGGTTTTTAAGTAAATATAAAGACATATTTCCGAATACAGAGCAGGTTGTTGATCAAATCAACAATCTCGAATATCCGGCACTTGCGGCATTGGACTGGTCGTTTAGAATTGCGGAGTCTGCCAAGATGAAAGTTTTTGTGATTATTGACGAGTATGATCATTTTGCGAATGACCTTATCGCCATAGGTTCGGTGTTGGGCGATGATTTTTACAAAAAGATGATTACCGCCAATGGGTTGGTTCGTGATTTTTATGAGAAGTTGAAAATCATGGCAAAATATGGAATTGTTGCGCAAACGTTTATCACCGGCATTTCGCCGATAATGCTTGATGATTTGACCAGCGGTTACAATATTTCTAGCAATCTTTCGCTTGACTCGCAATACAATGAAATGTTAGGTTTTACGCAAAAGGAAGTGAATAAGTTAATGGAGGCAATTGGAATTAAATCAGATCAGATTGATATTGATATGGTACATTATTACAACGGTTACCTGTTTAACGAAGAAGGTGAAAACAAAGTCTATAATCCATCAATGATACTCTACGTGTTCGATCAATTGTTGAAGACGGGCAAGAGTCCCAAAAATCTTATTGATCCCAATTTGAGTATTGATCCCAAACGTCTGAAACGTTTAGTCCAAAATGAAAGTAACCGCAATATTTTGATTCAAATAATTAAAGACGGTAATATTGTTTCAAATGTATTGGAAAAATTTTCAATTGATCGTTTGAATGATAATGTTTATTTTATTTCGCTGTTGTTCTATATGGGGTTGTTGACGATCAAAGAATCCTGTTTGGACGAGTTACGTTTAGTGATTCCGAATTATTCCATTCAGACAACATTTTGGGCTTATCTTCGTGAATTTGTACAAGATTACTCTCCTGATATTGTGTTGGATATACGAGAGTTAAAGGAGTCGATTCGTCTGATCGCGATGGAGGGCAACATTCACAATTTTATTGATTATGTTTCGCAACATGCATTTAGCAAGTTATCCGATCACGACTTGCAACATTTTGACGAGAAATATATTAAAGTTTTATTATTTGCCTATTTGATTTTGCACAGTTTTTATATTCCGATGAGTGAATTTGAAACAGTTCCCGGTCGCGCGGATATTTTTTTGCAACGTAATCCGAAATTCCCTCAAGTGAAATACGAATGGATTTGGGAATTGAAATATTGTAAAACCGATGCGAAAGAAACAGAAATTGCTCAAAAGCGCAAGGAAGGTTTAGAGCAATTGAACCAATACCTCCATTCCGCACGCTTAAAAGATCGTCCGAATTTGAAATCCGCCTTGCTGATTTTTATCGGAAAAGATAAATACGAAATCGTAGAGAATACAAACTAAACGGTCAAAACCGCAACAAAATTTTTTTGTCTGTTTCATTATTTTATTTGTTTCGTATTTGA
This sequence comes from Planctomycetaceae bacterium, assembly GCA_031266315.1. GTDB lineage: Bacteria > Planctomycetota > Planctomycetia > Pirellulales > Thermoguttaceae > WRKP01. The sequence continues at coordinate 1,823 of JAISBG010000132.1, forward strand.
AATAAATAAAACAAAAAAGTAGTTTATAAATTGTTATAATTAGTTTTTTCCATGTTTGAGGAGTTTTACAATGAAAAATGTTGTTCTTACAATTTTTGTTTTATTATTTACCTTTGCACCGTTGTTTGCAGCCGATATTACGGTTTCGCCGAACGGTTCGATTTCTTCACTTCGGCAGGCTGTCGATGAAGTTCGGAAGTTGAAAAAAGGGAATCAGCCGGTTGTTGTCGAATTTCAGACCGGTGTTTATCCAACAACCGAACCGGTTGTTTTTGAACCGGAAGATTCCGGTACGAAAACGGCTCCGATTATTTATTGTGCCGGAAAAGATCAGAATGTTGTGTTCAACGGCGGTCGTCGGATTACCGGTTGGACGAAACAGGAAAACGGTGTCTGGACAGTAAAAATTCCTGAAGTTGCTGAAGGAAAATGGTATTTCGAACAACTTTACGTCGGCGGAAATTGGGCAACACGTTGCCGTGAACCGAATGAACTTTATTATTATACGGAAGAAAAAGTTGATATGGCGGTTGATCCTGTTACGGGAAAACCGGAACCGATGAATCATCGGGCATTTATCGCAACACTTAAAGATATTGAACCGTTGCGGTCTGTTCCGAAAGAACAACTCAAAGATATTTCGTTTACGTTATATAATTCGTGGGAATCGGCGAAACTCCGTACATTGACAATTGATTTCGATAAACGTCTGGTCATGTTTACGGGACCTGCCAATGCGGAGTTAATGCGTTGGGAACCGCGACAGCGTTATCATATCGAAAATTACAAAGCCGCGCTTGATCAACCCGGCGAATGGTTTCTTGACCGTGACGGGACATTATCGTACATTCCGTTATCCGGCGAAGATCCGTCGAAGTTGGAAATTGTTGCACCGGTTGCCGAAGCGTTTCTGAAATTCAACGGCGAAATTCTGAAAGACAAACCGGATGGTCGGATTACTAATATTAAATTTGAAGGACTGAAATTTTGGTACAGTGGTTTTGTGTTACCGCCGACAGGAGACCGCGGCGGACAATCGGCTCTTTCCGTACCGTTTTCCACACAACTCGATGGTTGCCGGAATATTTCGTTCGAAAATTGCGAATGGGGCAATATCGGCGGCAGTGCGGTGTGGTTTCGTCAATCCTGTACAGATTGCCGGTTTGTCGGACATTATGTTCACAATCTTGGAGCCAACGGTGTTTATATCGGTATCGGACATCAGAATAATTGGCAGCAACTCGAACCGACAGATCGAAACATTGTAGAAAACTGTATTATTCGTAACGGCGGAAAAATTACATTCGGCGGTATTCCTGTTTGGATTGGTCATGGTTCCTACAACAAAGTGTTACATAATGATATTAGCGAATTTTATTACACAGGAATTTCGGTCGGCTGGCAATGGGGTTATCAGTCGAGCCGGTCGAATCACAATCAGATTGAATTTAATCATATTCATCATCTTGGACATTGGGTGATGAGTGATATGGGCGGTGTTTACACGCTTGGAGTTTCGCCGGGAACAACTGTTTCAAATAATGTCATTCACGATATTTACGCTTATTCCTACGGCGGTTGGGGACTCTACACCGATGAAGGTTCAACAGATATCGTAATGGAAAATAACCTTGTTTACCGTGTCAAAACAGGGACATTTCACCAACATTACGGCAAGGAAAATATTATTCGCAACAATATTTTTGCGTATAGTTTGACCGACCAACTCCAGCGCAGTCGGGTTGAAGAGCATGTTTCATTTACGTTTGAAAATAATATTGTTCTCTGGGAGGACGGCGTGTTGTACGGACATCCGTGGACAAAGGACACCATGAAACAATGGGGCGATGACAAAGTTATTTTGCGAAACAATTTATTTTGGAGTCCGAAAACCGATGGTTCAACACTTTTTCCCGGCGGTCTTGATTTGAAATCATGGCAAGAGAAAACCGGTCACGATAAAGGTTCTCTTGTTGCCGATCCGAAATTCAAAGACCCGAAAAACGGCGATTTTACGCTTCCCGATGATTCTCCGGCGTTCCGAACCGGCTTTAATCGTTTCGATTATTCTAAGGCGGGAGTTTACGGCAACAAAAATTGGATTGCTTTAGCGGCGGATTATAAACATCTTGATCAACCTGTTGCGCCGGAAAAATTACCGCCGCTTCCGTTCCGTCTGAATGATGATTTCGAAACACCGCGTACTAAAACGGTTCTCAAGGGAACGGTTCACGATGAAAACAAAAAGTTAGTCCGTATTTCAACAGATC
>JAISBG010000171.1 GCA_031266315.1 Planctomycetaceae bacterium
GTTTTTTTATATTCATTTTTTGGGGTCTTCTTTATTTACCAATTATCGGGGCTGTCATTATTGCTCTCCTCCTCGCCATCTTCTGACCTGTTTCCGTACAAAATACTTCTAAATTCATCCTGCGTGATCCATCGCGGTTTCTTCTTTCTGTACGGGTGAATTTTGTCAATTTGTAACCGGTGACTTTTCGATAAATGGGGATTCGCAACAAAACAAATAAGCGGTGTAAACAAGTCCCAATGATGAGACATTCTGCCCTTCGCCATCAATACTAATTCTCTCATTGAAAACGGTCTTGGGTCAACGCCGATAATTCCGGCATATTCCCAGATAAAAAACCAGAGAGATTCTCTTTGGCAACTCTTTTGGCTTCGCTCCGCATCTTTTCTGTTACCATTGGAAACATCTCGTTGATCTGTGCTTCCAGTTCCTCGTCCTGAATCCGTTCCAGTTCCTTCGATTTGGCTATTATTTTCCGGAGAGCCGCCTTCCTGCTCTCGCTGGGGAAAAAATCAATCAACGCTTCCTGAAACGCTTCAATAAGCGGAATTAATGTTGCGCCGTCAATCCGATTAGCAAACCATCGGCTTGCCTTTTTCATTGCTGATTCCTTTTTCCATTCAGGAATCATTTCGAATAAATCGGCATTGTCCGCATCATATTCCGTTATATTGAATTGTTCTTTAATTTGGTCATAACAAATAACAAAAACAATTTCAATTAATAGGTTAATATCATTAAGTAACCGGTCGAGAAGTCCTTTTTCAATCAGTTCCAATAAATCAACCGGATGACCGCCTTGATCTTTACACAGTTTCTTAACTGCTTCAATGTGTTTTATTTTTAGGTCAATTGACCATTCAAAATTTGTAAAATCTTTGAAATTCGGCATTTGTTTGAGTGGGTTAAAGTGACAAAAATATTAGAGATTACGTATCTCTTTATTAATAATTGTTTTCCATATTTTCGGAAGTCGCGGTATAATTTTTTTCAACGCCGGTTCTAAAAACGGTCTTGCAGGATAGGTTGCCCTAAAACTGATTTTACGTTTTCTTAACCGATTCCTCATCTTTTTGTAATATTTTATAATTTTGGAACGTTCTTTTTTGGAACGTTCCGATAACGGTTTATAAGTATAGTTGCTACCGTCCCGTGAACGGCGGTTGCGGTAAGACGATTCTAAAATGGTTTTCGTAACTGTCTGTGAACCGCCTTCTTCGTGCATTCGATAAACCGCTTTTTCCGGTCTTGCGTAAACAATTCCTTCCGTGCGACCGGTAAAATAATTGGTTCTTACGGAATAAAGAATATCCTTTTTGAGACGATAACGAGTAAACTTCCACGTCTTGGGCGATTTACCCGCCTTCGCATGTTGCTTGATATTGTCTTTCATCGTGCCGCGCCGTATCGAATTAATGGCAATTTTACGTAACGTCGCGGCGGCGTGTTCCATTGATGTGAAATTCGCCTTTTGTATTTTTTTTCCGACTTTCTTCAATCGGGTTTTGTCTCGGTATTCTACTTTCATAAAATATTAAGATTGCGGAGGTTGATAAGGGGCTAAATCTAAATCTTCCGCATCCTCTGTTGCCAATCGAACCGAAACAGACATCGTAACAACATCATCAACCGGCTCATTCTCCGTAAACTTGGTAACAAGAAACCGGTCTGTAACACTTCCGATGATCATCGTAACGGCTTTGTCCATATCCGCCAAATCGTGAAGTATTCGATAGGTCGGGTCTTTTTCGTTTTTGTCAATATCAAAATCAATCGGGCAATCCAACAGACCCTTGAGGTAACGAACTTTCCGGTCGCCTTTTCGTTTGACTTGAACTTCCGAGTAACTTTTTTCAATTGTAACATCGCCTACGGAACGTGTTACAAATCCGCCGATAGTCAGCGGCATCTGATAACCTATTTTTAAGGTTTCATAAGTTGGGGGCATAATTTTTTCTCCTCAATTAAATCAATTAATTAAATCATCAATAAACACTTTGACATTTATTTGAATCGCACTTAAAAAACAGTTGCGTTCCTGAATCATTTCAATATCGCTTAAAACAACATGTTCGGGATTCATCAGGTGAATCTCAATGCCGTTTTCATCGTCTTTAATGTTGCGCTTATGGCAACCCGCAAAAATCATTTCGACCAACTCAATCAATTGGTCTATTTCCGCAACCTGCAATTCCGGTTCTTCGGCGGAATGTTGCAATTTGGCATTGACAACAATATCAATAATCAGATCATTTTTTACCGTTCCGCCTTCCCGTAACAATTCCCCTGTCCGGTCAATCGGAACAACTAAAATAATCGGCTTATTCGCCGCTCTCAACTCCACAATATCCGCAATCGGATCATACGCCCGACGACACAACGCATTTGGCGCAATTGTTTTCAAATAATCTAAAACATATTTTGTTGTTTCAACAATAACACTTTTCATTTTTGGACAAATATTCTTGCGTAAAAATTATCAGGGTCAATCGGGCGGAAACATTGTTTGTTTTCGTTATTGACCACTTCGTATTCTGTTTCACCGTCAATTATTTTATCGCCGGTTTTCGGTTCAATCGGCTTACCGTCCAATT
>JAISBG010000211.1 GCA_031266315.1 Planctomycetaceae bacterium
ATTTTAATTATTTTCGACTTTTTTTTCAAAAAGATGCATCACGTGCCGCTTGCACGGCTAGTAACAGTAATGCGATTAGAACACCGATAATCGCAATCACCACCAGAAGTTCGACGAGGGTAAAGCCTCTAAAATGTCTAATTTTCATTTTTTTCTCCTATAGAAAAAAAGGATGAAACATTGCAGATTATATGACAAAATAATCTACTGTAAATTGGAAAATGCCAAGCCGAGAAACGGCAACAGAATATCGCTCTTAGACAGAAGCGACACGATTTTGTGAACAGGTTCATTCCCACCTACGAAAGTGGTGCATTACATAAAATGCAATGCGGAATCATACCCGTGAAGTTATACGCAACTTTATAACTTCACAGTAATTCTCTACTCGGAAAATCCGGTCGTAATGTAGAAAATTACTATTCGCCGAAGCGATCACAAAATTGTTGACATACTCGAATTTTTTAATACCCGAATAAAAATTCAGGCGATTTATCTTTCAAAATGGAAAATTTAATCATGTGATTATATTATCGAAAATTTAAGGAAAGTCAATTACCCCAACCCTTCAAAATTAAAAAATTTGAGGAATTGTTAATTTTTTTTCGTTTATGCCCAAAAATCTAAAAAATCGTAATTATTCAGCAGAATTTTCGTTAAAAGTAGGCAATCATCAGGTGGGCGATCTTTCGTTATTTGCTAAAAGGTCGCGTCGGCGTCAGCCGACAGTGAATTAGATTAGCTACAGTCAATTGTGTTGCCTTCCGCTTTGGAATCAATACAGAGTCAACCGGCGCGACCCTTCAGCGAAGGGTCGCCCACCTTATCACTATTAACTATATTTATTACATTTTGAAGTCGAATTTATTTACTTTATCTGTTTCGACAGTAATTTTTTGAATTGTTTGACTGCCGAATTCCGGCGGTGCAATATCCCGATATTCGACTTTGGACAACATCGGGTCAGGATTATCGACACGAGAACCGGGAACTTCTTCCATTACGGAAATTCGTACCCGATATTCACCAGCAACAAGACCTTGCGGTGCCGGCATTGAATATCGACCATTGCTAATCGCCGAACCGGAATGAGTTCGCTCTTTTTGATTGCCAACCGGTTCGAATTCGATGTTGCCGTTGTTGACGGGATTCCCGCCAAGTGTCACTTCGCCCTCAATTTTCAAACGGTTTTGCGGATTAGAATCTGCACACCCTAAAACGAAAACAAAAAAGCAAACAAACGGTAAGAAAAAATATTGTTTAATCATAATTTTTTTGTAGTAAAAATAAAGGATAAATAGAAACAATTTAATTGCCGTGCCTGTCAACAATGTTTGTCAACAACACCCGCTAACAAACGGCACGGCAGCACAAAAAAACTGCAACGGAAAGTTATTCGCTGATACTTTCCCCGCCGCGTGAACTTGATAAGGCTCGCCAAACATCAATATTAATCGTATCACTTCGGAATTTGACGCTGCCGTCTCCCATTGCGGTTTGAACTCCGCCGGTGTGATAACTGCGGGAAGCAATATAATTTTCGTGTCCTGCCGGAGCCGGACCAATCGGAAATTTTGCCGAATCAAGCGATGTTTTTGTACAATAACTGTTATGACAGCGGTCTCCTGTTTTGGAATTGGGACTGAGATAACCGGTAAAATAAGTTCCGGTTCCCCACCAAATCAACCCGCGTAAATCATTTGTCGCACCGGAACCATCGTCATTGTTCCATTGCCCCTGAATCGTTTCGCCAAGTGCCATTGTATTGGAAAGACCGTCACTAACTTCGGTCATTTTGATACAAATTGTTGCCGCTTTGCTGCCGACAGCATACATTCCGCCTTTGGCTGTAACTTCTACTGTTGACGGTGTTGAACTGAACGGAATATTCGTCCAATAAGTCGTCAAAACACCACTGGAATCCGCATTAGGAACTGCAGCATTTCCGGCACAAACCACATAGTTGTGATGTTTGTAATTGTTGAAACTAGATTTAATATCACTGTCCGTCGGACAGGAATAAACCGGTATTCTCAAATGGGCGAGCAAATCCACATTCCCTTTGGAAAAACCGGAATCAACCGTGTTGTCATTGTAATTCCTGTTAATATTGTACGAGGAATACAATGGTTGTTGTTCGATGTAGGGTAAAATGGTTATCGCCCAAGTGTTACGAACATCACCTTTGGAACCGGGCGGAAGTGTTTTGTAGGTGTCGTGGTAGTTGTGAGTTGCCAGCACGATATTTTTCAAGTGGTCGGAGCAAGTCATTCTCCGCGCCGCTTCGCGTGCCGCCTGAACTGCCGGAAGAAGTAACGCAATCAATACTCCGATGATCGCAATCACAACGAGGAGTTCCACAAGCGTAAAACCGAAACGGCATAATTTATTTAATTTATCGTTTTTATTCATAATCGTGTTCCTTATGTTAAGGTTGTTAATTGAATTTTAATATTGTTACTGATTGGACGCTTCGCCGCCGTAAGTGGTTGCTAACGCCCGCCATGTGTCAATATTAATTGTATCGGGAAAAAACCGGACAGAACCGTCTCCCAACGCGGCATTGACTCCGCCGGAATGGAAACTCCGTGCCGACATAATCGTAATATTATTTGCCAATGACGCCGTAATGGGATGTCGAGGATTGTGCATTGTTCCGCCGCCCGGATACGTTGCATTGGAAAATTGAACATTATCCGCAGTGAGCGTATTAGGGGAACGATAAGTTGTGAATTGTCCGCCTTCGCCCCACCAGATTAAACCACGAAGATCAAGCGATCCCGCACTGTGTGCCGAAGGACTTCGGTCACCTTGAACTGTTTCGGAAAGTGCAATCGTGTTGGAAAGACCATCGGTAACTTCGGTCATGGAAACCCATTTGTAACCGACAGACCACGAGGTATCGCTGCCAATCCGACATCCGCTCCAAAACATCGCTCCCAAAATTTCCGTAACGTCTCCGTAAATTACCCAGCCGCGACCTTGAGTTGAAGTTGTGGAAGTGCCGGGGTCGTTTGGTTGATAGACGGCGGCATTGCCCATACAAACCACCAAATTATGGTGCATGTAGTTGCTGTAAGTCGATTTTCGGTCTCCGTCCGTCGGACAAGTATAAACCGGAATACGAAGGTAAGCGAGTAAATCCTGATTTCCTTTTGAAAACCCGGAATCGACGGTGTTATTGTTGTAACCGCGACGGAAATTGTAGGAGGAGTACAAGGCTCCCTGTTCGATAAAGGGCAAAACGTACAATGCCCATGTTCCCATTGTGTCGCGGTCTCCACCAAGCGGAAATGCCTGATGAGTGTCGTGGTAGTTGTGAAAAGCCAACGTAACATTTTTCATGTTGCTCTGGCAATTCATTCGGGCGGCGGCTTCTCTGGCTGCTTGAACAGCTGGCAACAGAAGAGCGATTAACACGCCGATAATCGCAATCACCACAAGAAGTTCGACCAATGTAAAGCCGAACGGCAAAGAACGAAGGAGTGGAAAAGAGGTTAAAAAATTGTGTTCCGCAAGAGAAAACTCTTCGTCAATTTTTACCTTTTCATCACATACTGCCCCCCCCCCCCTGCTTTACCCATTTTAACACACATGTTTTCTTCACGTTTTTCATTGATTTTCTCATCGTAAGACTCCTTTTTTGAAACGGTGATATAAACACAAAATCACGGTGGATTAAGTTATCCGGCAGATCATTTCGATCACCTTACCGGATTAAAGTAAAAAAATAATACATGAAATGAAACTAAATGTCAAGCGGGAAAATTTTTTTATCCCCCCCAAAAGCGGTTGTGTTTATAAATCGGTAATTATTCAACGGAATATTCCTAATTTTAACGCAAAAAATTGGTGGGCTATTTATCAAAAGCTTCGCTGAAGGGTCACGCCGATTGAGTCGTCATTGACTCCAAAATGGAAGGCAACACAGTTTGCCGTCGTTAATCTAATTCAACAGTCGGCAAACGCCGACGCAACCGTTCAGCGAACGGTTGCCCACCTCTTGAGTTTTTTACATAAAGTCGGTTAACGAGAATTCCACTGAAATATTAAACCGTATTGAGATAATTACGGTTGAAAGCGGTAATCGAAATCGCATTTATTGGTAACAAGCCACGAATGATTATTGGTTTTTTCGAGTTCGATATTGAACCGAACGGTTTGGAATTGAGGAGTATCGATGGCAAAACCTTCGGAGGTTGCCTGTTTGGTTTTCCAATACACAACAGCATGGAACGAAACTTGTGCCAACGGCGGAGAAACTAACTGGTTGACTTCAAATTTCAGGTTTCGGAATTTGGCACTGGTCAAATGATAATATCCCATATAAAGCCGTGCAACACCACGAGTTCCTTCGGCTTTGGGAGAGATGAAACTCAAAACGCCGTCCAGATCATCTTCTTCGAGTTCGGAAGCCAAATGATTCAACATACGGGAGATTGATTTCCGGTCAGTGTCAACTCCGTAATAAAGTGCCAACCCAACACCCAACACCAAAATTGTAAGACCAACAACAATCCCGAATGTTCGTCCGCGCGGATCGTATTGATAGACAAAATACCCAATCACGGCAACAACAACGGTCAAAAATATCCAAACCCAAAGACTATCCAAAAAAATCGACATCGTAAAAATCAAAAAATTTTGTTTTGCATGAACAAACGGCAGATGATACCAACAAGGCACATCTAAACTTTCAACCGGCATAGTATAAACTATCGAAACCATTTGGTATAGACCAAAGATTTTCAAACAATTGCCTTGACTTTGATTATTCGTGAACGGTTACCGTTTTTTAACGCGAAACACACAAAAAAATAGTTTCATGATATTTCGCGGAAATTTCGCGTTTAAAAATCTCAATTAATTGACCGTGCAAAGTATCGCAGTATTGAGAGTGGAAAGAGGCGGACAATTCATCAAAAGTTGTCGGCGAAAATGGGTGGGCGATCCCTTCGCTGAAGGGTCGCGCCGGTTGAATGGTAATTGATTCCAGAAAGGTTTGCCTCTATTGTTTCGGTAGCAGAATATTTATGAAGATCATACCGATTGGAATCAATTACTGCTCAACCGGCGCGACCGTTCAGCGAACGGATCGCCCACCTTCTGATTGCCTATCTTTAACGAAAATTCTACTGAAATATTACCAATTATTTTACTATTCCGGTGAGAAACACCTAATCCGGTAGAATCAGAATATTGAATCGAATGTCTCTTCTACACAAGTTTCATCAAACGCCGCAATGTCCATTCTGTTATAAGAACAGAGCAGATGCCCAACAGGAACCATTGTAACGTTTTTTCTTCGGCAGCCGTGTCAGGAACCGCTCGTTGTGAACGAATTTTAAGAAGTTCTGTAATCGGTGAACCGGTATAAGGTTGATCTTTGGTTTCTTTGAAGAGATCAATATCGCCGTAAAGAGTTGATTCTTTAATTGTCGGCAACGCATCGGTTGGTGAACGAAAATAAACACCGCCGCTTTTTGTTGCTAATTTTATGAGTAATTGCTCATTCCGTCCCGGAAGTTCCCGTTCCAAATCACTCATACGTACTTGAACTGTTCGCGTGATTCGTTCTTCCGTTCCGGGAATAGTGAACTGAATTGACCAAGTTCCTTCTTCGGTCAACGGAAGATGAGTTTGATACGCTCCGGGCATATTCGGATCAAGAATTCCTTGAACAGTTCGGAGTGTTCCCGACGGCGACAGAACATCAACCGGAACCGTCGAATCCGTAATCGGATTCAATCGGGAATCGTTTGCCGTGATGCGGAGTTGAGCAATCGAACCAAAGGAATAACGTTGTTTGTCGGTTGCCAAAGAGCCGCGATCGGATTCCCGTTGCAACCGTCCCTGACTGACATAACGGAGTATTTTTGTTGCAATTTGTTCGTATGCTTTTTCGTCGGTTCGCCGGAGCCGCCACAGTTCACCGCTGCCAAGATAAAGAACCCGACCGGCTCCGTAAAACTGTTCAACAATTAACGCGCCGGTTTCCGCACGTCCCATCGTTTCCGGTGAACCGGAGGCAGCCAGAAGAGTTGCAGTTGGTTTCACGCCTTTAACGGCAAAAAAACCGTAAAAACCGGGAAATTCGTTCCAAAAAGTTCGTGATTCGGCGGGATTATCTGTTGGTTTCAGAAATTCGGATTCTTCACCGGCGCGGCTGAATTTCAACGTCCAAGCCTGTTCGTCTCCGTGATAACGATGTTCAAATGCGGATTGTTTTGCCAAAAATTCAACAGGATACAAAGCGTGAATCTTATTCATTCCCATTTCTGTAACCCAACCGGTTACCGTATCCGCCTGATGAACCGCTCCGGCAACAAGAATTAGTCCGCCGCCGTGCCGTGCAACCCAAAATTCAAGAACATCAATCTGTTCGTCTGAAAGTTCACGCCAGTTCGGATCAAACGCAACAACAATATCGTATTCCGCCATTTCCGTTCGCGTAACGGGAAATCGTTCCAATATTTTGTCCGCGTTCTGAGAAATACCGGGTCGCGACCAAGGAAGATAAACATCAACCGACATGGACTTATCCCGATAAATTTGCGAACACAAAAATTGATAATCCCGACTTGGAGCCGAAGCAAACAAAAGAACACGGTCTTTCCGATCAACAATTTCAATATCAGTTTGCTGCTGATTATCGGCAGGCAAATGGTCGTGGTCTGGCGGCAAAATTTTAACCGTAAACCGCAGTTTACCCGATTCGGCAATCCGAACATCGAATTTTGTCTCGACAATTCCGTTTTTGGAAACCTGCACTTCTTTTTCATCGATTTTCGTAGCAGCGTTGGGAGTTCCTTCCGGCGTCAACGGTTGCGTCCAAAGTTCAACCGGAATTGTTGTTTTAACATTATTGGGATTACTTTCTCCGGTTTCATCGGTTTCATTGTGTTTTTCACCGCCGATCATTTCGATTGGAACTTTTACGGTAAACGGATCATTAGGAAATGCCCGATCCGGCGCGTCAATATTTCCGACACGGAAATTGAGCGGCTGTTCCGTCCTCCCAACACCAATAGAATAAATCGGAATTTTCAACCGTTGCGACATTTCAAGCGGCGTCTCAATATCCCGACCGGCGTTTTGCCCGCCGTCAGAAAGCAAAATAATTCCGGCAAGCGGTTGACCGCGTTCACGTTGCAAAATTTCAAACAAGGCATTGCCGATTGCCGTTTCTTCACCGTTGGGTTTTAAACTGTTTAAATTGTTCGGATTATTTAAATTATTCAAAAAATCGTAGTCCTGATTTTTTTGTTGCAAAACGGTGTCAAAAGAATAGAGAACAACATTATGTTTTTCTGCGAGTCGTTCCAGTAATTCGCTTCGTTCAAGCCAATCAATCATCGCCTCCAACCGTGTCGGTCCGACAGGAATTTTATCGTCGCGATATTCATCATCTTCATAATTCCCGCTTTGTTCCTTTTCATCTGCCGGAGACAAAAGGTCATGATTCCCCATGCTGGCACTGGAGTCAATCAAAACAGCAACACGAGAATTACCGGCAAGATATTCCCATTGAGGATGGAGATAATAGGCAAGCAGCCCGAAAATCACGGCAACACGTAACACAAACAACATTATCTGTTGCCATGCTTTCAGTTCGGCAGCATCAATTCGGTAACGCCGAAAAAAATAGGCAACCAAAAGCAGAACGATCAGAATAGGCAATAACCAATCGTTGTTTTCCTGAATCCGTGCCAATCGAAACATAATTCCGGTGGTTTCGGAAGATGTTATTTGCGTCCCAAAAATATTCAAGGTATCAATTGAAGACTTGTAAATAAAGAGGGTAACTTTCTTTTTACGTTCCTCGTGAGATGAAACGTTGTCTTTTGTGTGTTCCCTTGTGTTCTTTGCGTAATCTTTTTAAAGGTAGGTAATTATAAGGTGGGCGACCTTTTGCTAAAAGGTCGCGTCGGCGTACTCGCCGACAATGAATCAGATTAACAACGGCAAATTGTATTGCCTTCCGTTTTGGAGTCAATGCCGAGTCAACCGGCGCAACCGCCCAGCGGGCGGATTGCCCACCACATTCTCCACTTTCCGCAATTAACTATTTTTCGGACGATTTTTCAGGTGATTTACCGAAAACAAGGAAAAGAACGAAAAAGACAGCGATAAAAATTGCCGGTACTTTAAGAATTCCTTTCCAGTTGTAGGCTTGGACAGCAAGATAATCTTTTCGGGCAACTTCAAAATCACCTTCCGCTTTTTTAGCAATTTTACGGAACGTTTTTTCGAGATCGGTTTTGCTGTATTCTGTATTACCGATGCGCAATTTTCCCGAAGAGGTTTCTGCCGCTTCAAGTTCTGCCGTACTGATTTTGTTATCTTTATTGGTATCCAATAACGAACCGAGATCAGATGCCAATTCATTTTCCTGAACTTTATCTTTGTTAAGGAGATCAGTTACGGTTTTTCCCAAGTCCAAGTATCGCCATGCGGAATCAACCATTGTAATATCGTTCCATTGCGGCATAGCAATAATATCGTTCTTCTTAACTTTTGACCAAAAATCTACAGGAGTTCCTTCGGGTAGAACGAGTTCATTAGTGTATTGTGTAATTTCAT
>JAISBG010000239.1 GCA_031266315.1 Planctomycetaceae bacterium
GTGCCGACTTAATTATCCCGGACTACTCCAATATAAAACATATCGAATCACAAATTTTCGGCTAAAGAGTGGTTCTAAAAGTCCAATTCAAACCGAACTAAAAACCTATTTTTTGACAGAATTTACAAAATTTACAGGATAAAAAATCACTGATTCTACCGGATTAGGTGTTTTCCACTGGAATTGTCAAATTGGTAATCATAAGGTAGGTAGGCGACCTTTTAGCAAATAGCGAAAGGTCGCCCACCTGATGATTACCTATTGTTTGACAATTCCAGTGGGAAACACCTAATCCGCTAGAATCAGAAAAATCAAATAAAATTCGGTAAGTCGTGTATATCTTGTCAAAAATAATCTTTGCTAATTGATTCCGGTTTTGCGTCAACGATTATCATTTTTTTTCCGTATCGAGTTGTTTCAATAAGATACCGATTATTTGTGTGGGAGTTGTATTGAGCAGGATTTCTTTTTCTTGCATGGAAAGACGATCTAATACTTTGGCAAGATCGGCGTTTGATTTCAGTATTTCGGATAAAAGCGGTACGGTAACAGTTTCCGGTTGATTCGCGTCCAAACGGCTTTTCAGTGCCGCAATCTGTTCAACTCGTTCCGCAGCCGAAAGTTTTCGCCGTAAATCTGTTTTTTCATACGATTGAAGCGATTTACGCCAGTTATAATAATTTTGGAGTGTTTGGAATAATTCGTAACGACGCGGCGACCGTTCGATACTCTCATGCAAGTTCTTGAGTTTTTGTTTTTTATCCCACGAAAGGTCTTGAAATTTTTTACTGTTGTTGTAGAAACGACTGTAAAGTGATTCGTCAAGGTTTTCGATTCGTTTTACCCGCCGTTTCAATTCTGCAAACGACGGATAAACCGTCAGAGAATCCAATATCCGAACCGAAGACGAAGGACGGTATTCATTCGGATCAATCGGTTCCGTATTCGCGGGAAGTGCCGGCAGAAAAAGCCGCCGCTCCGCCAAAAGTCGAAGCAACTCAGGATCATCGTCAACAACCGTCAAATACATGTCCAACCGGTCAATAATCGGCGACGCAACCCGAAGCCAGTAATTTTTATCCGGTGCCAGATGTTCTCCAACATGAAAAGAAAAACCAAAAAATAAAAGAAACAAAATTCCCGCTAAAACGGTTTTTATAGAAAACCGCTTCTTCGTTTGATTCTGAATTTCCGCAACGGCTTGTTCTTCCGAAAAAATAACCGTTTCAAGAGTTGATTCTACAAGTTTTTTATCAACCTCGTCTCGTTCCAATAAATCGAGGAATTTCCAACTTTCCTCCAACTGTGTCGATATTTCCCGAAATTCCGGTTCCGCCGCCAACCGGCTTTCCACAATCTGACGATCCCGCAACGATAATTCGCCGTCAAGATATTCAACCAGAATCGCTTCATCTGAAGAAATATCCCGAATAATATCTGGTTCTGAAGACATGTAAATTTAATTGAACAATTTTTTCTTTCAGCACACAGATGACGCAGATTGTCATGATTAACGCAGATAAAAAAATCTGTGAAAATCCATCTAATCCGTGTTATCTGTGTGCTAATATTTTAACTAATTATTTTAACTAACTCATGTTACGCAAGGGGCAGTAGGATTGCAATTTTTCCTCCGCCCCTTTAGGGGCATTGCATAACAACCCACCGCAACGCGGTGGGTTAAAGCACTCCTTTCAATTTCGCCCTGAAAGGGCAATGCCAATTCGTTTTGCGTTGCCCTTTCAGGGCGATTGTTGGGAGGGACTGTTACCCACCGCGTTGCGGTGGGTTGTTACGCATTGCCCTTGCAGGGCGGAGGAAAACTTGTAATCCTACTGTGTTGATGTATATTTGACCGACTTTTTTACCTACAGTGCGTAACATGAGTAACCAATTATTTTAATATTACGTTTTTTTGAAAAAGGAGTTTATTGAAGTAGGAAAAATCGGTCAAAGCCGACGTTTTCCCGCAACAAAAACCGCATTGGTTTTACCGAAAAATTCCCAACCGAGATAAGGAGAATTTTTACTCTTTGAATGAAAACCGGCAACATTAACCGTCCAATTTATTTCCGGGTCAATAATTGTTATATCGGCGTCGGCACCAATTTGTAACGTTCCTTTCGGAATATTAAGAATTTTTGCCGGATTTAAGGACATTTTTTCAATCGCTGTTGCCCAATCCAGAATACCGGGGCGAATTAATTTTGTAATAATAACCGAAAGAGTAGTTTCCAGTCCGATAACACCAAATGGAGCCTGATCGAGTTCCCGCATTTTTTTTTCGGCGGCGTGCGGAGCATGATCCGAAGCAATCACGTCAATCGTTCCATCTCGCAACCCTTCGATACAAGCCTCAACATGTTCACGGCTTCGGAGCGGCGGACTCATTTTGAAATTTGAATCAAACGATTTGAGCATTTCGTCGGTCAACGTCAAATGATGCGGTGTTACTTCGGCGGTTACACGAATACTGCGTTGTTTTGCCCGACGGATTGCGGAAACAGCTCCTTCCGTCGAAACGTGCATCACATGCAGCCGCCCGCCCGTAATCTCCGCCAACGTAATATCTTGCGCCACCATAACATCTTCAGCGGCAACCGGCATTCCGCGCAAACCAAGCAAAAGAGAAACCATTCCTTCATGCATCACACCGCCTTTAGTGAGTGAAGTTACTTCGGAATGACTTAAAAGCGGTTTGTCAAACATCAAACAGTATTCAAACGCCCGACGTGTCAATTCGGCATCTTCAACCGGCGAACCATCGTCACTGCACGCCACCGCTCCGGCTTCGAAAAGTTGCCCCAATTCCGCTAACTCTTTTCCTTCACGATTTTTACTAATACAACAGAGAACATAAACATTGCAATTTTTACTCCGTGCCGCCTGCTGTTGAATGAATTCGACGGTGGCTTGGGAATCAATCGGCGGAACCGTGTTCGGGCAACAGGCAATCGACGTAAAACCGCCGTAAATTGCGGCTTTTGTACCGGTTTCAATTGTTTAATCTTCTTCACGTCCGGGTTCACGGAGATGGACGTGCATATCAACCAATCCCGGTACAACAATCTTGTCCGCCGCGTCAAAAATCACATCATCATCGCCGGGCGGAACATTCAACGCAACAATTTTACCCTCGTGAATACGAAGATTACCAATCCGGTCTAACTGCTGACTCGGATCAATAACACGACCATTGATAATCGATAAAGGCATTAGTTTTGATAATTGGGTAAAGTTGAGTAGATGATATAAATTTTCAATATTATCAATAATTTGTTGTCCGTTGTCAATTCTACTGCCCAACGTCAATCAATTGGGAGTTTTTTAACCGCGCTAGCGGCGATATTATACTCATCACACTTGAATTTTAGTTTTTTAACTCATGTTACGCACCATAAGTAAAAAAGTCGGCAAAACATACATCAACATCGGAATTTGATCAAAATAGAGAATCCCAAATTCTACCGGATTAGAAGTTTCCCACCAGAATCGTCAAATAATAGGTAATATTTCATCAGCAATCATAAGGTGGGCAACCGTTCGCTGAACGGTTGCGTCGGCGATAGCCGACTGTGAACCAGATTAACGACGGCAAATGGTGTTGCCAACCGTTTTGGAACGGAGCAAGACTCAACCGGCGCGACCCTTTTAGCAAATAGCGAAGGGATTGCCCACCTCTTTTACGATTTTTTATGTGTTGCACGTTTAAAACGAACTTGTCAATGCTTGGACACCTAATACGGTAGAATCCGTTTTTCTACCAACATCTCACCCCTAAAGGAACGGGGAAAAACTCACAATCCTAACTGCCGGTATTGACAGATTTCGAGTTAAATGAGATATTAACAGCAACAAATAAACGTGTCCTTTGTGTGCTAAAAGAAAAATTATATCCCCGAATGACATGGGATTGGAAATATATTTTATGGAAAAAGTTAAAGTTGCGTTATTTGGTTTCGGAACGATTGGAACCGGTGTTGCTAAGATTCTTTTTAATCATGCTGACCGGATTACCCAAGCAACAGGGCGAACAGTTGAACTTGTTAAAATTTGCGACAAGGATATAACAACCCGCCGCGATATTGAATTGCCGTCCGGTGTTCTCTGCACGGACGCCGAATCGGTGTTTTCCGATCCGGAAATTAAAATCGGAATTGAATTGATTGGCGGTTTGGAACCGGCACGAACATTTGTTTTACGTTTGCTGGAAAACGGCAAAGATGTTGTAACGGCAAACAAAGCACTTATTGCTCAACATGGCAACGAGTTATTTGCAACGGCGCGGAAGTTTGGTCGAACGATTGCTTTTGAAGCGGCGGTTTGCGGAGGTATCCCGATTTTGTCCGCACTTTCAACGGCGTTGCAGGCGAACACGCTTCAATCAATCAACGCCATTGTTAATGGAACGAGCAATTATATTCTTTCCCAAATGGAAAGCGGTAAAACTTCCTACCGTGATGCGGTGTTACAGGCACAAAAATTGGGTTATGCGGAAGCGAATCCGGCAATGGATGTGGACGGAACTGATGCGGTACAAAAATTGACCATTCTTGCTCAACTTGGTTTTGGAGCCAATGTTTCATGGCAAAGTGTTCCGCGTTTGGGAATTGAATCAATAGAGTCGATTGATTTTCGTTATGCCAAAGAACTTGGTTATCGTATCAAATTGCTTGCGGTTGCGGAGTGCAGTAGCGGCGGGTTGGAGTTGCATGTTTCGCCGACTTTGGTGAAGGGCGATAATCCGTTGGCACGAGTTCGTGATGCGTTCAATGCGGTACGGATTGTGGGAGATTCTGTCGGCTCCGTATTCTTTCAAGGGCTTGGAGCCGGTCAACTGCCAACCGCGTCCGCAGTGCTTGGCGATGTTATTGATACCATTCTTGGTCGAACAGCGATTACTTTTCGCACGCTTAATTTATGGGATTCGGCAAAACCGTCTATTGCGATCAAAAGTCCTGATGAATTTTTTGGTAAATCTTATCTTCGGTTTAGTGTTCAGGATCAACCGGGTGTTATGCACGAAATTTCCGGAGTTCTCGGAGGTTTGGGAATTTCGATTGCGTCGATGATTCAACACGAACCGGAAAATAAAACAAATACAAAATCAACCGTTCTTATTCTGACAACTCACGAAGCCCGTGAAGGTGATCTTCTTGAAGCAATCATTCGCCTCGAACAACTCCCCGCTCTTCTCGGAAAAATTGTTCGGTTGCGTGTACAAAATTAGATCTTTCTATTCGTAAAAAATTTTCTGATTCTATCGGATTAGGTGTCCAAACATTGCAAAGTTCGTTTTAAACGCGAAAAGAGGTGGGCAATCCGCCCGCTGGGCGGTTGCGCCGATTGAGTTTGCATTGACTCCAACACGGAAGGCAACACAAATTGCCGTCGTTAATCCGATTCACAGTCGGCTAACGCCGACGCAACCTTTTAGCAAATAGCAAAAGGTTGCTCACCTTAGATTGTATATCTTTAAAAATTTTTTGCGTCAATGCGAAATGCAACGCAGGTTAGCCAACCTTCCAACGAAAGATTTGTCCGCTGAAAGGTTGCGACGATGCCGAATTAGGAATTATCGGACGATTTGATGATAAACAAGCCCCAGACCGGGAACTTCGATTTTGTAACGTCCCTTGTCATCCGGCAATGTCGGCGGTGTTGCGTCCCACGTGTAACCGCTCGGCTTGGTCGGAAGTTCCATGTTGAGCGCCTCGTCCCACGTCAACCGTTTGCCCGTGTAACACGCTAAACGTCCGAAAATCGCTAACATTGTACTTTTCGCCATGTATTCGCCGTTGTTAATGTACGTTTCACCGCCGCTGCGAATCGCTTTGTAAAGGGCTTCATGTTCCAGTTTGTACATGTCGCTCGAAACTTTCTTCTGCGTGTATTCGTTGGCACCGGTAATAACTCCTTTGAGAATTGTTGCCCGACCTTTGGTTCCGAGAAGGTGATCGTCCGTTTCGTTGAAACATTTTGACTGTTGACGGCTGAAAGCGTAAATTGTCCTGCCGTCTTCGTATTCATAGACGACTCCCATTCCGTCATAAATATCACCATAAGCCGGTTGATTGGTTCGAGCCATTCTGGCACCGATTCCGTAAGCATATTTGGGCGGGTTGTCGCCGTAAGTCCACATCGCTTTGTCCAGACTGTGAATATGTTGTTCAACATTGTAATCGCCGGAAAGCCATGTGAAATTGTACCAATTCCGAACTTGCGCCATCATTTCCGTATCATTCGGTTGACGGGGACGTGTCCACAAAATACCGGTCAGATAGGTTTCCCGTACAGAAAGGATGTCGCCAATCGCTCCGTCCAAAACACGGTTCATCATGTCCTGAACATTCAAATCGTAACGCCAACAAAGTCCCGAAACAATATTCAGTTTCTTTTCTTTTGCCAATTGCGCCGTTTCCAAAACACTTTTAATTCCGGCTCCGTCAACAGCGACCGGTTTCTCACAAAAAACATGTTTGCCCTTCTCAATGGCATAACGAAGTGAAAGCGGACGGAAATGAGTTGCTTCGCAAAGCAAAACAACATCGCAAAGATCAATCACTTTTTTGTACGATTCAAGACCGTCAAAAGTTGTTTCCGGTGTTGCGTCAATACGTGACGCAAACGCATCATTCTTTTTGAGAGCGGCAAGAGCATCGGCGGCACGTTCTGGGAATGCGTCGCAAAGAGCAACCAATCGGGTGTTGGAATCTGCCGAAAGAGCGTTGACAACCGCCCCGCGCCCACGTCCTCCCGCACCAACCAAGCCGATTTTAATCACATTATTTTCGGCGGCATGAACCGGCGGCTGAAAAGCGGAAACTCCGGCAATTGCTGTTGCAGCAACAGCACTGCTCTTTAAAAAATCACGACGTGAAGAAAAATTGTTTGATTTCATCTTCATAGTTCCTTTGGGTTTTGGGAATAAAGAATAAAAAACCACAATAAACATAAAACATTGTGGTTCAACATTTGTAAAAATTATTATAAACAATGTTCAAAGAAAAGTATAGCCGGATTTTTTTGATTCTCCCGTATTAGGTATCCAAGCATTGAAAAGTTCATTTTAAACGCGAAAAGAGGTGGGCAATCCGTCCGCTGGACGGTTGCGCCGGTTAGTTTATTATTGACTCCAAAACGGAAGGCAACACAGTTTGCCGTTGTTAATCTAATTCCCTGTCGGCTATCGCCGACGCGACCTTTCAGCGAAAGGTCGCCCACCTTATGATTGCCGATGAAATATTCGGTGGGAAACACCTAATACGGTAGATTCAGCGGAATTTTCATTGGGGCATCTCTAAAAAAGCAAAAAATATGTCGTGCCTCCCCTCTTGTCGTATTGCAAAACGGCGATATACTTTTTGATTCTAATTGTTTCCCTTTAGAGAATACCATGAACGGTATTGGGTTGTTACGGAGTCGGCAACCTGAAATTTCAACATTTGCCGGTATTTAAAACCTGTATTAAGAAAAATAATAAGAATCGGAGTAATTTTATGACTGTTGATAAAAGTTTACGAACACGAAAGGGAATTGTTCGAGCGCGAAATGTTCTGACCCGTGCTGAACGAATTGAAAAACTATTGCAACAAGATCGTTGGACAAAAACCGACGGACCGTTTAGTCTTCCTAAAGTCCGTGTCTATAAAATTGTTGTAAAAAAGAAGAAAAAGAAGAAAGGTGAAGAAGAAACGGCAACCGCCGCCGCAACACCGGCTGCTTCGGTTGCTGCTTCCAAAACCAAAAAGAAATAGCGTTCCGGTAAATTACAACCCACAAAGTGAAAAAACAGGCAACCTATTTTGTGTGTGCTTATTTTTTTGTTTCGTAAATATAGTGTTGCGACATCGGCAGACGGTGAATTTTTTGCCGTTGGACACATAAACAAATTAAGTCTAACAATTATCTCTTGACAATATTCAAGATAATTGTTGCAATAAAAGACAATATTTTTAGATTAGTTTTTCAGGTTTATTTTTGTGCGGTTGGTTCCTATGAAAGGTTTTTGTTGTAAAATAACGCAAAACAAGATGCTCCGGTGGATTACATCGGCGGCGGTTTTGTTTTACGTTCTTATTCCTTCGATTGGAACATGCCATTGTTCCTGTTGCCAACATACCGCACAAGCCTCTCCATTGGTCGTCGATACCGAAATTTCCCACGTTGACACTGTTCACATTTCAGAAACGAAAACATGCTGTTGTTCAAAAAGTGAATCGATAAATGAATCAACAACGACTCTGTCGGCAAGGGAATTGCCGGAGAAGTTGCAAAAAAGTTGTTGCCGTTCAAAAGAAAAAACGCGGGAATCAGGGACTTGTCCTTGTTTGAAAGCTGTTGATGTTTCGCCTTTTGTGTTGGAAGTTGTTGTTCCGGTTTCGTCGTTGCAAGAAGAAGAACTGAAAAGTTTTTCGCCGTATCTGTTTGTTTTTCCGGCTCAACCTGATTCCTCTTTATTTGTTTTTCCTGATAAATTGCCGGTCAATTCGATGTTCTGTCTATCAATGCGCCTGCATCTTTTGCTAAACGTCATGCGGAATTGACGTATCTTCGCTGTTATTTCCTGTTACTGAATTCTGATCCTCTTATCAATATCGCACATGTTCGGACGTGTTTTTTGTACGTTTGCGCCTTGTGTGGTAAAGGAGTTTATTATGTCTCAAAAATCAACGTCTTCATTATTTGTTTTTACGTTACTGATTGTGTTTACGTTTCTTGGTGCCGGAGTCGGTTGGTTCATTGCGCAACACCAACACACAACATCATCAGTTACCGGTTCGACTGAACGCAAAATCCTTTTTTACCAATCGCCGATGCATCCGTGGATTACGTCCGATAAACCCGGTAAGTGTACGATTTGCGGAATGGCACTTGCGCCGGTTTATGAAGGCGATACGGCTGTTACTGTTACAGGCGGTTCCGATTTCATTAAACTGGCGGACAGTACCGCTTCGGTGATTGGTGTTGCCGTAACACCGGCACGTGTTGCGCCGTTACATCGTACTTTGCGTGTTGCCGGTGTTATCAGTGATGATGAAACTCGTCATCGGGTTCTTTCGGCGCGGGTTCCGGGACGCATCGAAGAACTTCACGTTAATCAGGTTGGCGTTGAAGTTGTTCACAATCAACCGTTGGCGGTTGTGTACAGTCCCGATGTTTTAACCGCGCAACGATTATATCTTGAAAACCGTCGTGTTGGAGTTAGCGGTGCGGTTTCCGCTTCGGAAATTGCTTCCAGCCGCGAAAAACTGCTTGCGTTTGGTCTTGTCGATGAAGATATTCAGAAACTGGAACAAACCGAAACACCGGAAGCAATCCTTGTAATTCGTGCACCGTTTGACGGAACGGTTGTTTCCCGCAAAGCCTACGAAGGTCAATATGTCGATGTGAACGACGAACTTTTTGAGATCGGCGATTTTTCGTCGCTTTGGTTTATCTTCGATGCTTATGAACGTGATTTTCCGCTACTAAAAATCGGACAGAACGTTGATGTTACATTAACATCGCTTCCCGGAGAAACGGTAACAGCTCCTATTGCGTTTATTGATCCCAATTTGAATGAATCTACTCGAACGGCGCGGGTTCGTGTTGTCCTTCCTAATTCGTTACGCCGCATTTTGCACCGTCAAACGGCAAACGGAACCGTTCACATTGAATCCGCTCCGACGTTGCTGATTCCGCGCAGTGCGTTACTTTATACCCGTGAACAACCTGCCGCTTATGTCGAACTTAGTGACGGAGTTTATCAGTTTCGACAATTAACGCTGGGTCATATCGGCGATGCGGATGCGGAAATTTTTGACGGAGTCCGTGAAGGAGAGAAAGTTGTTACACAAGCCGCCTTGTTGATTGACAGCCAAAGTCAACTTGCACATATTGCTGCAACATCAAATGAAACAGCAGAAACGGATAAACCGGAATTGCCGACAACGTTGAATGTAACATTAACGACGCCGACTTTACTTCCGCCGGAACTTGTGGAAGCCGTTTTGAAAATGACCGACGCACTTGCTTCCGATCATCTTGCCGATTATCAAAAATATTTGCCAACCGTATTGGATGCTGTACATAAAACAACGGGTACGGTTCATGAAATTTTGATGCCGTTTGCGGAAAAACTTATTTTCGGTACAGATTTGAAAGAGGTGCGCCGTCCGTTTGAACCTTTCAGCAACGCTGTTGCGGATATTGTGCGAACACAACCGGAAGCGGAACGTCAGGCAAAAATTTTCCAATGTCCGATGTCACCGGTACTTGGCACAGCACGTTGGATTCAAAAGGACAATGCCGAAACACGGAATCCCTTTTTCGGTTCGGAAATGTTGAACTGCGGCGTCGAATTACACAAATAATATCGTAATAAATATCAAACCAAAACCAATAACGAATATATTCATCACACTTGAATTTTGGTTTTTAAGACAGTGTTCATTGTTCGTCATGCCCCTTACTAAGTTGCGAATAAATTATTGTTCGGATAACATAAAATAATAAAGTTATTTATTGTCCCACAAATATTGTTTATTGTTCATTACTTATTTTAACAAGGAGAACCTATTATGAGAAAGTTTTTTCTATTTGTTACAATTGTTGCAACATTTTTGACCTTGCCGTTTGTTTTCGCGGACGAATTTTCTGTTGCGGATACGAATAAAGACGGGGTTATCAGCAAGGAAGAATTTAACGCGTATCTCTCTGTCGGAACCGTAACACTTCCGCCGGCGTTGGTGCAAAGTCTTTCAGATGCCGCAACTGCATTGGCAAAAGATGATCTTGCCGGTTACAAAAAACATTTGCCCGCAATACTCGAGTCGGTCAAACAAACAACCGGCGCGGTTCGCGCAACGTTATTGCCGTTGTCGGAACGGCTTGTTCCCGGCACCGACTTAAAAACGGCACGGAAACCGTTCGAGCCGTTTAGTAACGCCGCTGCAAATTTTGTGCTGGCGCAACCGGCGTCCAGCCGTCAGGCAAAAGTGTTTCAATGCCCGATGTCGCCAGTTCTTGGCGTTGGACGTTGGATACAAAAAGACAATCCGAAGTTACAAAATCCATTTTTCGGTTCGCAAATGCTTACATGCGGAAACGAATTGAAATAAACAAATCATGTTTCGGATTATAATAAACGGAGGATAATACGGGCTGTTTATCCTCCGTTCCTTCGCATTTCCTAATTTATTTTTCGTTTCTTTTTTTACTTTTCAATTTTTCATTTGTCAGGTCGATATTTTATGATCAATACAATAATTCATTGGTCGCTTCATAATCGTTTTTTAGTAATCGCATTATTTCTTGGCGTTTGTGGTTGGGGAGTTCATGCGCTGCAGACAACACCAATGGACGCTCTTCCTGATCTTTCGGAAAATCAGGTAATCGTTTATGCTGATTGGTCAGGGCGTTCACCGCAGGAAGTTGAGGATCAAATTACGTATCCGCTTTCTGTTTCATTGCAAGGTCTTGCCGGAGTTAAAACGGTTCGCGCAACATCAATGTTTGGTTTTTCGTTTCTGACGGTGATTTTTGAAGATAAAATTGAAACGTATTTTGCCCGAACACGTGTTCTCGAACGTCTCAACTCGCTCGGCGCATTGTTGCCGGAAGGAGTGAGCGCACGTCTTGGACCGGACGCGACCGGACTTGGTTGGGTGTATCAATATTATCTGAAAACCGACGCCAACGCCGAACAAGACCTCGGCTCACTCCGAACACTTCAGGACACCTATATTCGTTACCAACTTGCTTCTGTTCCGGGTGTTGCGGAAATCGGCAGTCTGGGCGGTTTTGTCCGTCAATATCAAGTGGAAGTCTCGTCGCTTCAACTCAAGCAATACGATATTTCACTTGGTCAAATCATGGATGCGCTTGTTACAAGTAATCTCAATATCGGCGGAAAAACTCTTGAAGAAAATGGTTCCGAATTTGTTGTTCGCGGTATTGGTCTTGTGAATGATGTTACTGATATTGAATCAATACCGATTCTTGCACGTAACGGTATTCCGCTTTATCTTCGTGACGTGGCACACGTCCAGATTGGCGGTGATTTCCGGCGCGGCACTCTTGATATTAACGGACAAGAAGTTGTCGGCGGAATTGTTGTAATGCGTTACGGTGAAAACGCTTATAAAGTGATTCAGGATATAAAAACACGTATCAATGCAATTCAAAGCGGTTTACCAAAAGGAGTTACCATTGAACCTTTTTATGACCGTAGCGATTTGATCAGTCGCGCCATTGATACACTCAAAGCCGCTCTCGTTGAAGAAATTATTCTTGTTACGTTAGCGCATATTTTGTTTCTTTTTCATTTTAGGTCGATTCTTATTGTAACAATTCCGTTGCCCAGCGCGATTCTTATTTCGTTTATTTTAATGAACCAATTCGGTATTCCGTCACATATTATGTCTTTGACCGGTATTGCTATTTCGATTGGCGTTTTGGTGGACGCGGGAATTGTGATGACGGAAAATGTGATTCGGTATTGCGAACGTGCTTTGGAAGAAAAGAAAATAACAAACCGTTCGGCAAATCTAACCGCTGCCGAAATTTTTCAATTAACGTTGCAGGCAAGCGCACAAGTTGGACGACCGATGTTCTTTTCGATGGCGATTATTATTCTTGCTTTTGTACCGGTATTTTTACTTACCGGTCAGGAAGGCAAACTGTTTCATCCGCTCGCTTACACAAAAACATTTGCGTTGATTGGAGCCGTACTGCTTGCTGTTACAGTTGTTCCTGTTTTTTGCACAATATTAGTTCGGGGACAGTTTCGTGCGGAAGATCAGAATATCCTGATGAAATTTTTGTTGCGGATTTACGATCCTGCTCTTGATTGGTCGCTTCGTCATACTAAAACCGTATTGAGCGGAGCGGCGTTGTTACTTATTGTTGCGCTGATTCTTGCTTTTGGTTTACCGCAACGTGTTAATAACGTACTGATTTCCTTTTCCGCACCTTATTTTCCAATTCCGGCATTTCAAGGTTTTGGTTCGGAATTTATGCCGACATTGGAAGAAGGCAGTTTACTTTTCATGCCTGTTTTGTTGCCCGCGACTTCGTTGACGGAAGTGAAACGAATTATGGCGTGGCAGGACAAAGTGATGAGTGAATATCCCGAAGTCGTAACAGCAGCCGGAAAACTCGGACGTTCCGACACCGCAACCGATCCGGCACCGGTTGAAATGATTGAAACAACAATTACGCTTAAACCGCCGTCTCAGTGGCGACCTGGAATTACGAAACAAAAAATTATTACCGATTTAAGCGAACTTCTCACTCAAGTACCGGGGTACACGCCGGGATTTTTGCAACCGATAGAAAACCGGATTCTGATGACCAGTACAGGGATTCGCGCTCAAGTGGGTGTTAAGATTTTCGGCGATGATTTACATTCGTTACAGAAAAAAGCGTTTGAAGTGGAACGGATTATTTCCGGTATTTCCGGCGCAACTGGTGTGGCACCGTCGCGTGATCAGGGAAAACCGTATCTTGAAATCATTGTTAATCGTAACGCAATGGGACGTTACGGACTTCACGCCGCCGACATTTTGCAATATGTGGAAACGGGGTTGGGCGGAACGAATGTTACAACAACAATTAAAGGACGGGAACGATGGGCAATTCAAGTACGTCTTGACCGTAGTGATCGAGATGATATTGAAAAACTCGGCGAACTGTTGATTCCGACACCCAGCGGTTTAATGATTCCGATGGAACAAGTTACGGAAATTAAACGTGTAATCGGTCCCAACGAAATATCGAGCGAAAATGGTAGGCTTCGTGTTTATGTACAAGCCAATGTGATGGATCGTGATTCGGGCGGTTTTGTTGCGGAAATCAAATCGCGTATCGAAAAAGAGATTCATCTTGAATCCGGTCAGACGATTGAGTACAGCGGTCAGTACGAAAATCAACTTCATGCTCGTCGAACATTGATGGTAGTTTTTCCGACGGTGATTCTTGTGATTTTCCTTTTGCTTGTTATGACGTTTCGGTCAACCGGTGAAGCGGCTCATGTTTTATTGGCGGTTCCATTTGCGTTGACGGGCGGTGTGATTTTGCAAGCGGCAATGGGATTTAATTTTAGTGTTGCCGTTTGGGTGGGGTACATTGCACTTTTTGGTACGGCAATTCAGACCGGAATTATTATGGTGGTTTATCTGGAAGAATCTGTACAAAAAGCACTTGAAACCAAAGGTTCGCAATTGACATACAAGGAATTTATTGATGCGGTTAAAACGGGAGCAAGATTACGGTTACGTCCTAAAGTGATGACAGTGGCAACAACAATTGCATCATTGTTACCGATTTTTTGGAGTACGCGCACCGGCGCGGAAATTATGCAACCGCTGGCAACTCCGGTTGTCGGCGGCATGATTTCCAGCCTGCTTCACATTTTAATCGTAACACCCGTTCTGTTTGTATTGTTGCACTATAAAGAATTGACCATCAAAGAATCAGTAACAAAAAATTGAACTGTTCATAAAATTAACCCGTCATGTTGCGGCGGATTGGTTTTGTTGGACATTCGCTGTATTTTTTATAACTATCATTTCCGTTGCAACGTATCATGCTGTAGTATCAATTACCGTTGCGACCGTCCAGCGAACCTTTTAATAAATTGTCTACCTCCTCTAAATCAATAAAAAATTCACATCAATTCGTGAACACTAGGAAAATTTTCTCAAAAAAAAGATTTCTCTTGACATCCGGGATTGTTTCTGATAATATTTGCATCTCATTCAATGGCGATACATAGTTTTTGCCGTATTGTTTTGCGGTAAATGTTTCGCGATTATTTCGATAAAACCTTATAAAATAAGGAACTTAACAATGAAAAACTTTGTTGAAAACGCTTTGAAAAATTCACGGAACCATTTAGTAAAAAATTCGGTGAAAAGTCAAATGTTAAAATGGGCAAGCGAGGGGGGGGGGGGCAGTATATGGTGTATATGGTAAAAAGTTAAGAACGGAAAGTGGAAAATGCTCGCTTTCTCAATACTTTTCCGCAAAATTCTTACAACTCCTTCGTTCTTCACCGTTCGGCTTCACGTTAGTCGAACTTCTTGTAATGATTGCGATTTTATCTGCTGCAACATGGTAGGTTGTTACGCACTGCCTTTTACGGGCGGAAAAATAGTTCAATATAATTACGTAAATAGATACAAATAAAATAGACACGTACCTGCAATGTTGCTGCGGTTCTACGTAAAATCAACAAACCACTTAATGAAAATGTCTTCTCCTAATTTTAATAATTCAACAGTTTCACACAATGAAAATCGTAGCGCAAATGAATCTTATGATGTTTATGCGTTACAGGAACCAAGTACGTTTTCGTCGGGATATGTACTTGAAGAAAATTTTCGTCTCGAACATAGGCTTGGGCGCGGCGGAATGGGCGAAACGTGGAAGGCTTACGATCAAACCGCGGATCAATTTGTTGTTCTTAAATTTATCCCGAAAGAAATTCAACATGTTCAGGAAACGATGGACTTGTTGCGTTTTTTGTTCAAGAAAGTCCACGCTCTACAGCATCAACATATCTGTCCAGTGTACGGTCTTTTCACCAATTCCCAACACGGTCTTTATCTTGCGATGAAGTATATTGACGGTGTATCGTTGGATGTCTATAGAAGAAAATATCTTAAAAAACACGGTAAAATATTATTTTCCGATATTGTACAAATACTTTGGGGAATGGCGAAAGGACTGGATTATGCGCACGAAAAGAAAGTTCTTCACCGAGACATTAAGCCTCAAAATGTTATGATTGGTAAATCAGACGGCGTACAAATCATTGACTTCGGACTCGCGGAAGAAATTCGGACGAGTATGGCTCACCTCAGTCGTGAATCACAAATGAGTATTGCCGGAACGCGGCATTATATGGCTCCCGAACAATGGCGCGGACGACTACAAGACGCCCGAACCGACCAATACGCCCTTGCTGTAACAGCGTATGAAATGTTCTCCGGTCATGCACCGTTTTTAGGAAACGATATTGTTGTTTTACGTGAAAGTGTGTTGAAAGAGGAACCGGCACCGATTGCTGAGTTGCCGGAATACGTTAATACCGCATTGCTGAAAGCGTTGTCAAAGAGACAGGAAGATCGCTACGAAAATTGCAGAGCGTTCATTAAAGCAATGATCACAAAACCACAAGAATCGGAAAATGCGGAAACAACCGTCGATGAGATTCTTCCTGACAAAACAAATACGGAACAAAAAGACCGTTGGCTTCCGCCTGTAACTTTTTTGTCGTCAGAATCCTCCTCTGTTGTACAAAAGGCGGGAACTCAAATTAAAAATATAAAACCGTTTTGGTTTATTCTGACAGCAATTTTTGCGATGATGATCATAGGAGCCGGTTTTTTTCTGATGCCCCAAACGCGCCGACCAACGGTTGAACCGGTCAATGTAGAACCATTAGTAGCGAAACCGCCGAAAATAGAACAAAATATTATTGAACCCAAACAACCGGTTGATAATCCGCCGGAGGAAAACATAACCGAAGAACCAGCGGTCAACAAAACTATTGAAAAAGAATTATTAAAAGCTACAGAATTTAAGAATGGTTATTTACCGGACAATCAATACCAGAACAATAAAGGCTGGGCATGGCAAACACATCCTGAAAATCAGGTGACACTCACAAACAACGATGACAGTTTAGTAGTGAACCTCAAAAAACGCGGTAAAGATAGTTATCTTCCGATGTTGCACGCTACCGACTTTTCGTTGC
>JAISBG010000607.1 GCA_031266315.1 Planctomycetaceae bacterium
AGAGCACAGAGGACACAGAGATAATTTTTTGATCAATTTTTTGATCAATTATTTTGACCGCTTAAAATACATAAAATAAAGAAACAATAGTAGTAAAGTTTTGTGTATTCCAATTGTTCAAAAAATCTTTTCTCTGTGATTTCTGTGTCCTCTGTGGTAAAAAATGAATTATTAGAAGTTATATATAATGAATAGAGACGGTGAAACCGTCAGGAGGTTAAATTAATATGAGTTCAGATGTAATTCCGATGACCCGCGAAGGGTACAGTAAAATCAAGGCGGAAGTTGAACGTCTTGAGAATGATGAAATGCCGATCATTTTGGAACGATTGGCGAATGCCCGTGCAGAAGGCGATCTCAAAGAAAACGCGGAATATCATGGTGCGCGCGAAAGTCAGGGACTGCTTCAGGCACGAATCAATGAGTTGAAGGTAAAACTCAGTCGGGCAACAATTCTTGATCCGTCGGCAATGCCGCAAGATGAAATCCGGTTTGGAGCCAAAATTAAGGTACGGAAAACCGGTTCAAAAAAAGCGGAAGAATACACGCTTGTCGGAGCGGGAGAAGAAGATTACGATGCCGGAAAAATTCTGGTAACCAGTCCGCTGGCTCAAGGTTTTCTTGGTAAGAAAAAAGGCGATGTTGCCAAAATTCAGGTTCCGAACCGGCTCCTTGAATTTACTGTTTTGGAAGTTAGTTACGAATAACCAGTTATAAAATACCGTAGCCGGTATGGGCGATAGGCTTCGCCCTTGAATAAACGCTCCGCGATGCTACGCTTACCATGTTCAGCTTCGTGAATTTTAAAGTATCTTTAGTATAATTGCCATGAATAGTGATAATTCCGTTCTGCAAGACATTTTTCGGGGAGTACGGCGTAACGTTCCGTTGGCGATGTACACTCGTTTACAATTGGGTGGTTTGGCGGAGTTTTTCGTGGAGCCGGAATCGGAAACGGATCTTGTTGCTCTGCTGAACCGGTGTCGAATCAACAAAATACCGATTCGTATTCTTGGAGCCGGTTCCAATCTTCTTGTGACGGAAACCGAAGTTGCGGGAGTAATCATTCGGTTTTCAAATCCTGCGTTTTGCGGGATAACTATCGAAGGACAACGTGTTATTGCCGGAGCCGGAGCCAAACTTGGACAAGTGATTACGCAATCTGTTTTGCAAGGTTTGGGCGGAATTGAAGATTTGATTGGTATTCCGGGCAGTATAGGCGGTTCGTTGCTTGGTAACGCCGGAACAAATAGTGGTGATTTGGGGCAATGGGTGGAAAGTGTTCGGGTTGCCAATATTGACGGTGAGATTTCGGTTTTGTCCAAAAACGAGATTTCGTTTGGTTATCGTTCGAGTAGTTTGGACGATGTTGTTATTCTTTCGGCGACTTTGCGGTTGGAAAAAGACGATTCGGTTGAACTTGCCAAACGGATGCAGAAGTTGTGGATTGTTCGGAAAATGCAGCAACCGGGCGGTGAATTGGCATCTGTTTATGTTTTCAAAAATCCGACAACCGGTACTCCGGCAGGTGATTTGATTGAGCAAACGGGGCTGAAGGGAACCCGAATCGGCGGAGCTGTTATCAGTGAACGGAACGCCAATTTCATTATGGTTGAGCCGGAAGGAACTGCGGAAGATGTGTTACGGCTTATCCGGCTTGTTCAGGAACAAGTCGAAATAGTTACGGAAATCCGGCTTGAACTCTCGTTGGAAGTGTGGTAAATGTTGTGTAACAAATCAACGGAGCGATGTTTTCCGACCGTTATTTACCACATTAACCAAAATTAACCACTATTGATCAAAATTAACCAAAAAAATTTCTGGTTGCTAAAATGATGTTAATGGTTTGTCCTACAATTGAGGTGGTTGATGAACACCATTTGGATAGTGGGTTAGACCGGCTCATTCGTGAACTTTTGCGGCTTTGTTTTCCTGATTGGGCGGACATTTTCCAAAATTGCCGGATGTGGCACAGCACAAAACCGATTTACTCGGTGATTGCAAGAGACGAAGAAAGGGTTATTGGTCATATTGCGGTCGTTGTTCGGACGATTACGACGACGTGGAATTTTCGTTACAATGTTGCGAGTATTCAGGGGGTTTGTGTTGCGCCGGATTCGCGTCATGCCGGTCTTGCTCATCAGATGCTCCGCGAGGCACTCAATGAGGCAGCGCAACGCGGTTTTCTTTTTGCAATTTTGTATTGCAAGGAATTTCTGGTACCGTTTTATGTTTCTCAAGGTTGGAAACTTGCGGACGATTCTATTGTGATGTGGAACCAACGTGATTTACCAATTTCCATGCGTAGTAATTGTCCCATGTATTATGAACTCAGTGATATTCCGTTACCGGAAGGTCCTCTTGATGTCCATAGCCCTACATGGTAAAGTGTGTCGGTCAACTTTTGACGAAAATTTTTAACTGATGTTACGCACGAGAGTCAGTAAGGACATGAAGAATTTGTCAAAGAACATTTCCCGTAACACCAGCAGAGTAAGGTGTGCAAAATGTTGTATAATCTTGTAATTAGAAAGGAAAACAACCATGTTAAAATTCTATTTTTTATTTCTGTCTGTTTTGATCATTGTTTCCGGTGTTTCAATAGCGTGAAAATTATAACCACAAAGGCGACGAATAAATCTTGCTTATGAATATGGTACCTTTTCCTGCCGGTTCTCTTGTTTTTCGGAAAAAATTGAGGTAGAATAAAATAACGGTATCAATAGTTTCGCAAATATTTCACGATTGTGATATTGTTTTTGGGAAACATTCATAGAGGAACCAATAGATTCGATGAAATCGTTAGAACAACAACAGCGTCAACCAATTCGCGCAACAGCAGACACATTTATTCATTTTTTGTTTGCCAGCCGCGGTAATGAAACGATCTTGCTATCGTTTGTGAATGCGATCTTGGACGACGCCGGTCAACCGCTTGTCAAGTCTGCCGAAGTTCAGAACCCGTTCAATCCAAAAACGTTTCTGACGGACAAAAGGTCAATTATTGACGTCAAAGCGGTTGCCCACAATGACCGTCATTTCGTGATTGAATTTCAGACCGGCTGGTATTCCGCTTTCGGCAAACGGTTGCTGTGGAATTGGGCGAAAGTGTTTTGCGGCAACATCA
>JAISBG010000456.1 GCA_031266315.1 Planctomycetaceae bacterium
CCGCATAAAAAGACCGGCAACCGGATTCCAGAATTTGCTGCAACACAAAATCGTTTTCAAATATCTGAATATGACGCAACAAAAGATGGATAACCGGTTGCATGTTTTGAGACACGGAAGATAATCGTTCCGAAATTTTTTGGTTTTCCTCTCGCAGTGATTCCAATGCCCGATTGAACAATTTCAGTTTCGGAAAATCCGGTTGGCGGGCGTTCAACTTTTCAATCATTTCACGCCGCAACTGTCCAAGAACACTCAAAGGAATCATCGGATTGCCTTCAATCACCGCTTCCACATGGTCAAGAACGTAAACCGTTTCACCAAGCCGACCAAACTGTTCACGGAGAAGATCAACAGAAAGCGGATGTTTTCGTGCGGTTTCAAGGTTGGTGGTTCCTTTCAGCCGGAATTTTTGTCCCATTGTTCCTGTTGTTTCCGATAAATTTTGTACATCAACAACAATCGGTTCTCCGGCAACCGCCCGAACAAATATTTGCAACGGAATACGGCGGTACAACCGATGGGCTTCCAGATTTTTCCGAATTTTCCGTTGCAGTTGCGGATCATCAGTTTTTTGAACCGCCTGACCCGGCAAAATGTAACTCGGATCAAGAGAATGATTAGCAAAAGTCAGCAAAACTCTTGCCCCTGCTTCGGCTTCAGGAACGGATTGACGGCGGTAAATAATTTCGTACACACGACCGCCTTGCGAATGTTCGGAAGAATTTTCGTTTTCAAAACGTACTCCGTCGCCGCGCCGAACCGAAGTCAGCAAATCAACAACCGCCGCATCACGACGCATTTCAACCACCGTTCCCAACAACGAACCGCGATGCGATACAATATTACCCGGAACAAGACGATAAGGATCAATCCCTTCAAGCCAACCCGTTGAAAAACCGCGCGAAAATGTCAACTCAAGACGATTCACCACGTCCGCCGTTGAAGATAAAATTTCCGGCTGTTCTTGTTGTTCTTTTTTTGGCGCAACGTTATTTTTTGTCAAAGCATCAACGGCTTCGCGATAAATTTTTGTTACTTCGGCAACGTATTCCGGCGGTTTAAGCCGTCCTTCAATTTTCAACGCCTTAACACCGGTTGCCAACAGTTGCGGCAATATCGGCAACGCCGCCAAATCACAAGGACTTAAAAAATGTTTTGAATCCGAAAATTGTTGTTCTAAATATTGTTGCTCCGAATATTTCTGTTTTGAATATTCCTGTTCCGAAAAATATTGTTTTGCCGATTTTGGTACTAAAACCTTGCCGGAGGAAGCGTCAAGCAGGCTGTACGGTAATCGGCACGGTTGGGCGCAACATCCGCGATTGGCACTACGATTCGCCGTGTGATTGGCACTCCGTCCGCCAAGACCAAGACTGGCGTAACATTGACCGGAAAAACTAATACACAACGCCCCGTGAATAAAACATTCGAGTTCAATCGTTGTTTTGGCACAGAGTCTTTGGATTTGTCCCAATGAAAGTTCGCGCGGCAGAACAACCCGACGGATTCCAAGTGTTTGAGCGAGTTCAATACTTTGCAGCGAGGTCAAACTCATCTGTGTTGAGGCGTGTAACGTTAAATCGGGACAAAGTTGTCCGGCAAGCCGTGCAATACCAAAATCCTGAACAATAACAGCATCACACCGGTTTGTAACAATTTCCTGAAGTAATTTCTCAATAGCCGGCAATTCATCGTTTCGTACCAAAGTGTTTAGTGTTACATAACCGCGAACACCATGACGATGAAGATAATCCATTATTGTGTTTAATTTTTCGAGCGAAATATTGGCGGCGCGGTTCCGTGCATTGAAGTTGCCGGAGCCGGACAAACCGAAATAAACCGCGTCGGCTCCGTTTTCCACCGCCGCATACACACATTCTTCGGAACCAGCCGGAGCAAGAAGTTCCGGTTGAAAACTGTTATTTATTGCCATTCTGTGTGAGTTATGAAAAGGAATCGAAGTAAAGGTAAGCAAACATCAGGTGGGCGACCTTTTGTAGGTAGGTGGGCGATGTTTCGCTGAAACATCGCGTCGGCGTTAGCCGACTGTGAACTGGATTAACGACAGCAATTTGTATTGCCTTCCGTTTTGAAGTCAATGCGGAGTCAACCGGCGCAACCGCCCAGCGGGCGGATTGCCCACCACTTTTCGCGATTTTCCGCGATTTTATGTGTGTTTCGCGTTGAAAACAATCTGTTCGATTTCGTTACAAAGTTGATTGGCATGAAGTTCGGTTGGGGCTTCGGCGAAGATTCGAATAATTGGTTCGGTATTACTGCCGCGTAAAAGAACCCAAGCGTTACCATGATCAATTCGCAAACCGTCCAGACGACTACAAGGTAAATGCCGAAACGCTGTAAAAGTCTTGTCGAGTATTGCCGGAATTTGGGAGAGTTCGACGTTGGTTTTTCGTTTAACTAAAGCGTATCGCGGCAATTCGTCAACAAGTTGTGCAACCGTTTTTCCGGTTGAAGCCATCGCGTCGAGAACCAAAACCATTCCGACAAAACTGTCCCGAACAAAACCAACCTCAGGATCAATCGGACCGCCATTGCCTTCACCGCCGAACATTGCCTCTTTTTCGAGCATTAAATCAACCACATTGGCTTCACCAACCGCACTACGAAAAACCGGAACACCGTATTTTTGAGCAACATCTTCATTCATTCGGCTTGTAGCACAATTGATAACAACCGCTCCTTTTTTTCTGCAATGCGGATGATTGGAATTTTCCGAAGTTCGTAACAGATGTTCCAGACAAAGAGTGATCGTGTATTCTTCACCAACATAGCGACCATCGGCGTCAATAATTGCAACACGGTCTGCGTCCGGGTCTTGGCAAAAAGCAATGTCAACCTCCAATTCTTTAACACGACGGCAAACATCTGTAAGATTTTCCGATGTTGGTTCCGGTGTATGCAAGAATTGACCATTAGGCTGTTCGCCGAGAATTGTAACTTCGCAACCCAATTCTTCAAGCAACCAATCTCCAAGAATCGCTCCGGCTCCGTGATTGGCATCAAGCAATACTTTAAACTTCCGGTTGGCAATGGCTTCGATGTCAACCGTTTGCATAATAACTCTACGGTGTTCCGAAATCGTGTTTTTGCAAAGCGTTCGGGTACCGATTTGATCGTGGGAAACCCATGTGGTTTGTCCGGTTCGGTAATATTCCAAAATGTCCGCACCGTATTTTTGGGGAATCACTCTGCCTTCGCCGGAAAACAATTTAATCCCGTTAAACTCAATCGGATTATGCGATGCGGAAACCTGAATACCTCCGGCGGCACCCAATTGACGGATTAAAACACCGGTTGTTGGAGTTGCGGCAATTGCTGCGTCAATGGTCGGACGTCCAGAGGCGTTCAAAACGGCGTGAATCGCATCGGTCAACATGACTCCGGTAGGGCGGCTGTCGCGGGTTACGACAAAGGCTCCCGGCGGCATTGTTGCCGAAAACGCCGCCACATAACGCATGGCAACATCGAGAGTCAATGTTTCACCAACAACTCCACGTAAACCTGAAACACTAATAATTAATTCAGACATCTTTTATCCACAAAGAATTTTTAAAAAACCTGCATAATGTAATATACAGACAAGAATTTCCAATCACCAACATTCAAATTCATTGACCGAATATTTTAGGTTCTAATTTTTCGTGTCAATGCCGGGACGGTATATTTGTGTTCACCGGCAACATAAAACGCCTGACCTCCGTCCGTAACCGTTTGAGCAAGAATCATTTTCCAAGGACGAAAATAGAATCGCGGATCATTTTTCGGCGGAGTTTCCAACAGATTTTGCCCTTCCAACGGCAACAAATCAAACACCGCCGCAGTAAAATCAGAAATTTTCTTACCGTCTTGATGGGCAACATTCCGAGCCATCGACAATGCTTTCAGGAAAATTTCGGGTCCCATCACCCCATTACCGATATTACAAAACACGCCGCCTTCCAAATTTGAAATCGAATGGACATAAATCAAAAAATCAGTATAAGAGGTTGCACCAATTGCCGCGCCGTCTACATTTTGATGCTCGTGAATAATATCGCAACCAATACCGACATGAACCGTTACCGGAACATGATATTTATAACCATTCCAGAGTAAACTGTTTTCTTTATACGGAAAATTTTCCCGATCAATCATTCGCCCGACCGATTCGCCAAAACCCAGTCCTTCGCCGGCACCTTCTTTGACGGCGTCGTTAATTTTTCCTGATTCTTTCCAAAGTCCGAATTGTCCTTCGCTAATATATTTAGCGACACTTTCGGTAGTTGCGCCGATCATGGCGAGTTCGAAATCGTGAATCGCTCCGGCTCCGTTTAGGGCGAAATGGGTTACGTAACCTTCTTTCATAAGTTGAATCATATTGGGAGCGTTACCGGTTCGAATCACATGAGCACCGAGCATCCAAAGAACTGTACTTTTCCGATTTCGGGCTTGGCGGATATGTTCGGCGAGAATGTCCAATGACGGATGATCAAACGCCACAACAGTCTCAGGAGAAATCATTACCTCTTTCGAAATATCATGTTGCCGTTCATGAAGCGGTTTCAAATGCAATTGGGAAAGATCGAATAATTGGAAAGACATTGATTTTCAAAAAAGTTGCGGCAAACGAAAATTCAACAAATGGAAACATCATATAAGAAAACATTATAAACTGCCTTTCATTTTTGACAATAGGTATCAATAAGCAGGATATTTTGTGAGTTATACTAAAGTCACTTTAAAATTCACGAAGCTGGATACGGTAAGCGCAACAACGTGGAGCGTTTGTTCAAGGGCGAAGCCTATCGCCCATACCGGCTACGGTATCGTATATGAATTATTGATTCAATATTCAGAATGATTGTTTGTTTGATTGAA
>JAISBG010000660.1 GCA_031266315.1 Planctomycetaceae bacterium
TTGGGTTCACAGCCGCAGGTCGCTGACCTGCGGTTATGAAAATACTGCCTTTCAGGCAGAGAAAAAAATACTACGGAATAGTTACCTTTTTTCTACCGATACCAGCGGTGAGAAAAAAAGCACTGCGTGTAGGGTTGCAACTGTGTTGCGGTGAGAACATGACCGGTTATTTCAACGGAATTTCAGTAAAATACAATTGCCCGTCGCGGAATAATTCGATTTCTACCGTTCCTTTAGAGGTTTTGATGGCTTGCCAATTTGTGGCAATATACTGGACATCGTTTTGCGACGTGGTAACCCATTCGTGGATTCCAACGATGATATCTCCCGTCATAATATTTGCTTTTGCAATATGACTTCCTTCCCGCACCGCCTTCACCACCACACCGCCATGAGGTCGATCCCTCATATATTTGGAAAATGTTCGCTTATACTCTTCGAGAAGCATTGGAGTATATCGGAATCCCAGCGTGTCCCAAACAAGATCATCAAGATTTGGTTTTGCTTGAGCCGCCGTTTTGGGCGCGAATCCGGCTCCGGCTGGTTTGGGCATATTACTAATTCGGGATCGGGAAGTTCCCGCAAATTGATCTTCACGCGGCGGTCCCAACGAAACAGCAAGGTCAAGCGTTTCCGTGTTTCGCCGAATCGAAAAAGCAATGTCGTCTCTGGATTTAAGATCAATCAACGCACGGGAAAAATCAAGTTTGTTTGAGATCGTGTATTGACCAATCCCTTTGATAATATCACCTTTTTCAATTCCGGCTTCGGCAGCCGGACTGTTGTTTCCAACCGATTCAACCACCACCGTAAAACAGTTGCCGCGTGCAGTGGAAGACGAATTGTTCTCATTCTCCCGATCTTCCTGATAAACTTTGAGACCGTGCGTGATGGATTGTTCGGCGATTTCTCCAAGCAATTTGGCGGCAACATCAGTAACCTGATCAATCGGAATTGCAAACGCGATTCCCGCTGCACCCTGACGAATTGCGGCGTTAATTCCGATCATTTCGCCGTCAACATTGATCAACGGTCCGCCGGAATTACCCGGATTGATTTCGGTGTTCGTTTGAATGGCAACCCGATAAACCAGAGAATCGTTCACATCAACTTCACGATCAATCCCGCTCACTCTGCCGTCGGTTAATGAAAAAGCATATCCGTAAGGATTCCCGATAGCGATACAACTTTCACCGGGAATCAAATCGTGGGAACGACCTAATGTGATTGTTTTAAGCGGTTTACGGGCGTTGATTTTGATAATTGCCAAATCGGTTTCCGTGTCTCTGGCAACAAGATTGGCGGTATAAACATTCCGGTCAAAGGTGGTTACCTGAATTTTGCGAATACCTTCAACAACATGGAAGTTGGTAACAATGTACCCGCGTTCATCAATGATAATTCCGGTTCCCATTCCGTTGTAAGATTTTCCGGTGTCTTTTGAGGAATTGTTCAACTCATCAACTTTATCCCCCTGAATACAAACAACCGCATTGCAATTTCGTTCATAAGCCTTTGTTGCCCAATTGCTCCGCAATTCGGACGCACAAACCAAAACGGAATCCGTCAATACCGGAATCATACCGTACGCGACCAGAGAAACCACGACAAGGAAGCAACTGATTCTTTTTAAGAGCATTGCTCCGGTTGATCCGTTGTAAAGCATCGTAAACGGTAAATTGATAGTTAATTCGGGATAATCAGCATAAACCATACAAGCGTTGTTTTTTGACGTGAAACACGCTTACTTCACATTTTCGGCGTTCACAATCTTACGCTTGAAAAGGAGTAGTTTTACCAGAATAATCGGCAAATACTGCCCATTTTAACTTCGAAAGGAATTTTTCGTTTTTGTAGGGACATGAGTTCCCAAAGTCCCTCTATGTCCCTTACAAAAACGGAAACCGATTTAAAGTGTGAGGATTATACTTCACCAAAAAATAAAGATTAAATTGATTAAAATCAAAATTTTCCCAAAAAATGGAATGTATTTTTTGCCTGTTCTTCATTTGTGTTCTAAAATGAGATATTGAAATTTTGCCCAATCCGCTTTTTGTGAGGAGAATAAACATGAAACGAGGACTCCTAATTTTTGTTGTTGCTGTTTTTATTTTTGGCAGTGAAACTGTTTTAGCCCAATATCATGATTATCTGGCATTTGATCGGTTTGTAGCAGACCCGCTTTATTCCGATTTTATGTCACGCAGAGATTTTCACGCCGGAATTCATTCCGGTTCGTGGACGATCAAGCGGGAACAATTGCTCAATAATGAAAGCAAAGACAAATATCGAAGTTGCCGTGATCCGTACTGCAACCGTTGTTCAAAACACTTGGCGGATTACGGACACGAATATCAGTATCTTACCGGTGTGAGCCAACGTCAACTCTGGTATCGCGGCACGGCGGGAAGTATTGCTCCGGTAAGGCAATTCGGATACGATGCACACGGCTATCCTTACGCCCGACGCGGTCAACCGGCGGCTGTGATGTCCAAAGAATATGTTCGGGTTCTGAACCACGCAATTCGGGAACAAGTTCAGGCACGAAATGCAGTGGCTGACGAAGAATCCGCAGAAGATCGAGTCGGACTTCTTGCGGAATTACGCGACGCCGCTCTCGCCCAACTTCAAAAGAGTCGGGACACTTGGGAATTACTCAAACAATCCGGACATTGTATCAATTTCGGGGTTGTCCATTCGCCTTGCTCGCGAGTGTTCAAACAAATTCCTGTTGAAGAAACATTTGAAGATCTCTTCGAAAATTTTCTTGAGAATACTGCGAGAAATACTATTACTGTTGCACCAATTGTTCCCGAAACAACATATACTCAATATACTAATACTAATTATTCTCCTCATTTTTTCGGACTTTGCGAATACTGTGCGGCAAAGGCTCAATTTCTTTTTGATCAGAATTATGTTGCGGAAGTTGAAAAAGAGTTGACCCGTGCGGTGTATCTATTGGAGATAAAAAAGGCAATAGCTGATGAAGCGGTTCGAATTGCTTTATTGAGTAAACCGGATGCCGACAAAGCAACACGATTTAAACGGATTCAAATGAAACCGCCGAAATATCAAGAAGTTCTAGCCGCACGAGAAGCCGCGCAACCCCCAAAAAACAACACAAAAAACGAACCGATTCCTGAATTTGCTCCATAACTCCTTGAGTACAAACAAAGCATCCATTTTCGAGCAACTTCTTTTGAGCGATTTCAACTTATTTTTCCTGATCGTTGTTGTTTGGTAATTTATATCGGTC
>JAISBG010000721.1 GCA_031266315.1 Planctomycetaceae bacterium
CTATTTTTTGACAGGATTTACAAAGAGGCATCTCTAAAAATACATTTTTAATTTTTACCACAGAGAGCACAGAGATAATTTTTTTGATCAATGTTTTGACAAGATATACATGACTTACCGGATTTTATTTGATTTTTTATCATGTAAATTCTGTAAATCCTGTCAAAAATAGGTTTTTAGAAGTTGCCTGAGGTAATGAGGTTGGATTTATTATTGTCTTTTGGCTACTGAGGTTGTTCCGTCAAAGAAATTAGGTTGAAAATGAGGTTGCGAAAACTTGATTTCGATCTTTTGGAAAATGCAAATTTTGATTGGTCTTGCTAATATTGGGCAATTTGGTATTCTTTAAGAATCTTTGAATGAGTTGTGAACGGATTCCTCCTAAGGATTTCCGATGAAATGTTTTTTGTTTGATCGTTTGATACAAACTAAAATGATAAACAACATGAAATTTTTTCCGATTTTTTTCTGTTTCTTCTTATTCATTTTTTCCGGCTGCGATTGCCGTAATAACGCGGTGCGTCCTAATATTGCGTTTACGGTGGAGGGCGGAGTTAATGCGGATAGCGGGTTACGGCAAAAGGAAGACTTTGACCGGTCATTTGCATTGCTCAACTCATTGGAAGGAACGCCTTGTCTCACGGAAACGCCCGGTTACGAAAAACTCGTCAGTATTACCGACTGGCTCAATAAATGGATTCAACGCCGCGTCCCGGACGAAAATTGGAAACCGGATTCCGCTTTACTCGAAATGGAAACCATTACCCGAACGGTTGCCGCAACCGCATTGGAAACCGTTCGGTTGCTCAATCTCTTGCAAGGGAAAAATGTTACCGATGCCAATGGTCAGCCGATTGTTCCCTCCGAATCATTGGAAGAAGAACGTAAAAAAATCGCCGAACTTTTGACACGTCTTGTTACGGAATTAAAAACGATGTCCGTGCAATGCGGTATTCCCGGGGTTGCCGATTATTCCAAGTCGGTTGCGGAAATCCAAAAAAAATTCGCCGCGCTGGAAACAATTCCTAATCTCAACGCGGCAGGTATTCGTAACTTTACACGGCAACTCGAAAAAGAAACTCTTGATTTTACGGATATTGCCGGAATGTTGGAAAAATACGCCGCCGAACTTCGTGTCGAAGGACTTTTTATCCAAATGTCCGATGCAGAATATTTGAAACAATGCACTTGGACACGCAATCTCTCAAATTGGGCACGCGGCGAAAAACAAGTCCTGCTTGACCGTGTTGCGAATCTGTTGGATTGGACAGTCTGTAATATTGATTTTCGGGATAAAACCGTTCAGATTAACCAAAATCAATCTATTGAAATGCCCCAACAGTATCCTTGGCAAACAATGTTACTTGGTTACAGCACGTTATGGGATCGAACTTGGCTTTTCATGGAGTTGCTCCGCCAACAACGAATCGACGCCGCTCTTCTCTCCGTGCCGTTGCCGGAACAACCGGAATTACCGTTGTTTTGGGCAGTTGGAGTTCTTTTGGACGGCGAAATCTATCTTTTCCTGCCGCCTTACGGAGTGCCGGTTCCCGGTTACAAAAAACCAATTACCGGTGAAGACGGTTCTTTGCATTTTCCTGAAATCGCAACTCTTTCCCAAGTTCTTAAAGATGATCAATTGCTTCGGCAATTCGATTTTTCCGAACAACAAAAATTCCCGATCACTTCAAAAATGCTTCAGGAAACAACCGTCTATCTTTTGGCAACTCCCGAATCCACGTCAATGCGTATGAAAGTTCTTGAATCCGAACTGAGCGGCGAGCAAAATATGGTTCTTTACACCAATATTCAAGAACAACGCCGGCTTTTTGCAACGATTCCGTCGGTTAAAAAGGTTGAGATTTGGAAATACCCCTTCCGAACTAAATTTGAACAATTATTCATCGGGCAACGTACCCGTCTTTTCATGGAATCGCTGGTCATGCCGAATCCCAAACGGAATGATTTTCCGCTTTGGACGGGACGTGTTCTTTATTTCAAAGGACAAATCACCGGTCAGAAAAACGCTATTGCCGCCTATCAAGACGCCCGAATCCCTGACCGCGATATTATGGAATATCGAAAAATTGATCCCAATTTTCGTAACAATCCTGTCATGGCGGCAGGAATCCAAACGGTTACAATTAATGCCGGTTATTGGCTGGGTCTGGCGTCATTTGAAGTCAATTCTATTTCCGCTGCCAAAGACTTTTTGAACAGTATTCAACGCAGTCCGTTAAATCCTTGGCAAAACGGCATTGAATATGCTTTAGGACGTATTGCCGAACGGGAAAAGAAATACAGTGACGCGGTACGGCATTACGAGCGAACCGCCCGAAGTCCGGCTGGTTCCGGTAATATTTTGAGAGCAAAATGGTTACAAAATGCCGCCGAACTTGCCGAAAAGGAATCAAAAAATCAATGAAAAAAACAGTTATTATTACAGGATTATTTTTGTTCGTTTTATTGACGGTTTTTCCGCTTCAAGCCGGCAAGAATTTATTTGACCGGAAAAAAGAACAAGGGTCGGGCGATTCTGAAATGCCTCCCGGTAGTAAAACAAAAGTCAGTCCGGAACAGTCAGGAAAAATTGAAAACATCAAACAATCAGTCCAGCAGGGAAATTCCAGAACAATATTTTCCTATTATTATCTCTTATTCATTAGTGTTCTGATCCTGACAATTGCTCTGTTTTATTTGTTATACAAATATTATTGGGAACGGCATACTTTTTCATTGGATGATCCTTGGAATTTGTTTCGTGAATTGTGTACGGCTCATGAATTAACACGGTTGGAACGGCAACTTCTCCGGCATATCGCCGAAGAACGGCATTGGAGCAATCCGTTACAGATTTTTATTGAACCGTTGCACTTAAAATCGGCGTTAGATCTTAAACGATTTGAAAAATCACAATCGTTAATCGAATCTCTTTTGGAAAAACTTTTCAATGTTGAGATAAAAAACGAGTTGCTGACGGAAACGCAAACAGTCGATCCTTATTCGCCGCTTACCACTACAATTTTGTAT
Source organism: Planctomycetaceae bacterium (assembly GCA_031266315.1). Classification (GTDB taxonomy): domain Bacteria; phylum Planctomycetota; class Planctomycetia; order Pirellulales; family Thermoguttaceae; genus WRKP01. Next base: position 3,031 of record JAISBG010000721.1, read on the forward strand.
CAAAATAAAGAAACCGCCAAAAATGAACTCAGCGGAGTTAAAACCGCAAAATAAACGAGTTAGTAACTCCTGTTCCGCCCCGTCGTTAAAAAGTCTTAATTCTACCGGATTCGGTGTTTCCCACTGGAATTTTTGTTAAAAGTGAGCAATCATTAGGTGGGCGACCTTTTGTAGGTGGGCGACCTTTCGCTATTTGCTAAAAGGTCGCGTCGGCGATAGCCGACAGTGAATCAGATGAACGACGGCAAATAAAGTTGCCTTCCGTGTTGGAGTCAATGCAAACTCTACCGGCGCAACCGCCCAGCGGGCGGATTGCCCACCTCTTTTCGTGTGTTGCGCATTTAATCGGATTGTCGATTGAGTATTTCTTTTTTGTAATTATTCAGTGGAATTTTCGTTCAAAGTAAGTCAACATCAGGCAACCGTGTTAGGTAACTGTAAAAATCCGGTGAATCGTCAAAAAATACCAATTTTATAACTCACGCGATATAAACGAGTTACATTTCTTCAGTGCTGACTGAAAAAGCGTTTTCGATGTGTTGGATACTTGGCGGGGCATCGGCGGGCCAAAAGATAGAAATAATGTCAAACCGAACTTGAACATTTGTGATACGGCAAATAGACATGAATTGCCGTGCAATAGTGATTTGGCGTTGACGTTTTGCTTCTTTAACTGTTTCCGACGGTTCTCCGAATTTTTGTTTCCGCCGTGTTTTGACTTCCAGAAACACAAGAACAGAACCGTTGCGTGCAACAATATCCAATTCGCCTTCCGGCATCCGAATATTTTGCTGCAAAATAACGTAACCTTTTTCACGAAGCAACAACACGGCTTCGTCTTCGCCGGCGCGTGCGAGTTGATCTTTGGGATGATCCGAAACATTTTTCAACGAAGAAGCGAAGCGTATCCAACGGCATTGTTCCAACGGGTTGCCGGAACATTGAGAGCGTAAATCGTTCCAAAAACGATAACAGAAAATCCCAATCCGTTTCCAGTAAGGAATGGCTGGTCGTTGAGGTCGAATCAAAGGGATTGTTGGAATTTCCATTGCGCAAATTTTATTCTTGGTTTTGGAAAAATGCAGTTAGTTTTTAGTTATGAATAAAAGGAAATTCATAATCACTGAGATTTATTTCAGTAAGGTGTTTTTCAAAACTCTCCCTCTTTTTTCTATCATATTCTGCTCTTTCTTGTGCAGACATGTTTTTTGTTTCATTATAATGTTTTTCGCGAATTTTACGAATCATTTTCAAAACATCCGTATTTTTATTCTTTTTCATTTTTTATCCTTTTGGTTTAAAAAATCCTGTGGAGTTGCAATAATTATTGCACTATAATTATTGGCAACGTTAAACAAATTTACTTTTTGTATTGTGCTAAGTTTTGCGAGATGCTTTCTATTCCAGCTAAGAAAAATATCACAATTAAATACAGTTGCGTAGGCAACATGCAGCAAATCTTCAAAGTGTTTTTCTGTCAAAATATTTTCAAAAACATAGTTCCATGCGAGATCATGAGCTTCTTGACTAATCGGTAATTTTATACAAGTTAACGATTCGAGAAAAGCCATAATCCTATCTTTTTTTTTCGGAGTTGCATCTTCAATTTCATCAATTGCCACTGGCGATACAACTAGTTCATAATTTTGCTTATTTTTTGTTACAAAATGAAAGAAACTTTGAGTTATAATTCCTCTATCTGAATCATCAATCATAGAAATAACTGAAGTGTCGAGACAAAGTTTTAACTTTTTCATTTTTTTGGTAATTTTTCAATGGAATTTTTGTTAAAAGCGGGTAAACATAAGGTAGGCAACCCTTCGAGATAACTGTTTATTTTATGCTAAAGCCGTTTTAAAATTCGCGAAGCTGA
>JAISBG010000749.1 GCA_031266315.1 Planctomycetaceae bacterium
AACAAGACAATGAAAAATTTGGTTAGAAAAATGTTGAAAGACGCGCAAACAAACTTGACAAATTATCCGATGTTAAGATTGGTAATTTGCGCAATTAGGGGGGGGGGGGCAGCGGTGGTAGATAGGTAATAAAAAGCGAGTTCTTTTTTTTACCTAAACGCAACTTTCCACAACTCTTGCCACCTCTTCATTCTTCACGAGGAGGGTTTACTCTGGTTGAGCTTCTAGTTGTTATTGCGATTATCGGTGTGTTAATCGCACTTTTGTTGCCTGCCGTTCAAGCGGCGAGAGAGGCTGCAAGACGAACACAGTGCTCCAATCATATCAAGCAAATTACTATTGCAATGCACAATTACCATGATGTTCACGGTAATTTCCCGGGAGGAAAAGTTGTAAAAAAAGGTAATGAAAATGCTCCCGACGCTGGTTACATGGCGACTTGGGGAATTGCGATTCTACCATTTTGTGAGCAATCGGCTCTTTACAACAATTCATACATTGCAACCGAAGCGACCAGTTCTACGTCGAATAACGCGCTTACGCAAACCTTCATCTCAATTTACAACTGTCCGAGTGATGCGGGTATCAAGCGTTTAATTCGTCCGAGTTGGGGTGAAACGGGTAATCATGATTGGGCGACTGCTTCTTATCGTGGAATCGCGGGACGTTCGCTCGGTACAGTTGCGTCAGCCACTAATAGAGGTTGGTTTGATCTTGCAAATGAGCATTACTACATGTCTAAACAATGGATTGGTGCACTTCATATAGTTGGTGAAGATTTGGGAGCGGGAACGAACAAAGGTTCTTTCTACTTTGAAACATTTGCAACAATCTCAGATGGATCATCAAATACAGCTGTTATTGCTGAGGCTCATATTCCACAAGAGGAAATTGCGCGAGCGACATTTTGGACAAATGGATATGGTCATTTCGCTGTTTCGCATGCGTTACCGTATGCTGGGACATTTTTTCACCATCGCCGTTCCGTTTGCAAAGCAGGTATGCCGACAACAGTCGGAAGTCAAGATACGTTATGCCGCCGAAGTGTCGGCGCATATCATTCCGGCGGCTTGAATATTGGATTGGGAGATGGTTCAGTTCGATTTATATCTGAAACGACCGATCCATCAAATATTTGGGTTCGCCTCGCCTCAATCAGCGACGGCGATAGCGTTGCTTTACCATAACTTTCACACAACTGTTTATGGAGAATCAAAAATAAAGGTAATGCATTTGCTCACGATTATACCGTAGCCGGTAAGGCAATAGGCATCGCCCACGAGTAACCGCTTCACGTTGTTACGCCACCGTGTTCAGCTTTGCAAATTTCAAAACGGCTTTAACATATTAAACCCGTGAGACTTGTATTGCCTTTGTTTTGATTCTTCGTGAACGTTTATATTTTCACATTAACCATAATTTTTAAACATGAAATTAACCAATTTACTCACATTATTTTTCGTACTGCTTTTGTGTGGTTGCGGTACAAAATTACCAATCGTTCCTGTTTCGGGAACCGTAACATTGGACGGTAAACCACTCGAAGGTTTTCAAGTATTTTTTCAACCGGTTCACGAAAAAACATCGGAGACGATGTTGACTTCGTCCGGCTTAACTGATGCTCGTGGAAAGTTTCTACTAAAGACAGTCGAAGAAAATCCACGTAACGGAGCTTCCGTCGGCGAATACCGTGTCCTTATCGGCTGGGTCGATCCCAACAGTATGGCACTCGGCGACAGCGAATCACAACGCCAACCGCCCGCCAAAATTCCAGAAAAAATACAAACGGACGGGATTATTTTTACAGTTCCTCCAAATGGAATCCAAACAGCCAATTTCCATTTGAAAAGTGATGACTAACACAAATTATGCTGAAGCCGGTAATGCGGTAGGCTTCGCCCTTTAACAACCGCTTCACGTTGTTGCGATTGCGTGTCCAGCTTCTCGAATTTTAAAACGGCTTTGGCATATTCCTTACGTTGTGCGAACGGTTACACCTCATAGTTCGCTCGCTTTACGAAAGATAATTTGTAACAGTTCAGTAGTGTGATGAACATTCATTTTTCTGTCCTGTTAGGGACAACAGGTTGGTAGAAAAACAATCCGATTAAAAACACTCGTCCCGTTAGGGAAGAAATGTTGGTGAAACGATGAATCAATTATTAATCTTACCAACATTGCATCCCTACGGGACGCGTATAATTTGTTACATCGTTTTCTACCAACATGTCATCCCTAACGGGACGGAAAATTCATGATCACAAAAAACAATCACTGAATAGTTACGATAATTTTTTAATGAGGTAATGAGGTCGGATGTTTTTTATTTTTTTGCTACTGAGGTTGTTTTGTTTGGAAAATTAGGTTATAAATGAGGTTCGTGTGTGCAGCCCTGTAATTTTACAAAAAAACTTGCACAATCGTTTACGAGGAATCAAAGTAGGTTATCACGATTCTCAAGTCCTACGGATTTAGAAATCGTGGGCAAATATACCGGTTACGATATAAAAAATAAACATGAAAGGTTAAAATTATGTTACACGATGAATCCAATAATAGTATTCAATTGAGTCGTAGAGCGTTTCTTTATCGGGGGACGCTTGTTTTTAGTGCGGCTATTGCTTCGCCGTTT
>JAISBG010000020.1 GCA_031266315.1 Planctomycetaceae bacterium
TTTTCGCCGACAGTGAATCAGGTTAAGGACGGCAAAATGAAAGCTCCACCGGCGCAACCGTCCAGCGGACGGATTGCCCACCCATTTTCGCCGATGGGGAATCAGGTTCAGGACGGCAAAATGAAAACTCCATCGGCGCAACCGTCCAGCGGACGGATTGCCCACCCATTTTCGCCGACGGGGAATCAGGTTAAGGACGGCAAAATGAAGACTCCACCGGCGCAACCGTCCAGCGGACGGATTGCCCACCTTATGATTACCCTTATGATTGCTCTGATGATTGCCGATGAAATATTTTTTATTTTTCTCGCAATTATCTTGTCAACGGTGTAGAGGTACATTCGAAATGTTTAAAGGCACAGTTAGAATGTTTAAAGGCACAGCCTGAATGTTTAAAGGCACAGCCTGAATGTTTAAAGGAACAGTCAGAATGTTTAAAGGAACAGTCAGAATGTTTAAAGGCACAGCCTGAATGTTTAAAGGAACAGTCAGAATGTTTAAAGGAACAGCCTGAATGTTTAAAGGAACAGTCAGAATGTTTATTGGCAATACAGTTTGCCGTTGTTAATCTGATTCATTGTTGGCAAACATAAGGTGGGCAACTGTTCGCTGAACAGTTGCGTCGGCGATAGCCGACTTGTCCCTGATTTCGTTTGGCAATTGGATTCCAAAACCATTAGCAATACCAATTGCCGTTGTGAATCTGATTCACTGTCGGCAAAAAGTGGTGGGCAATCCCTTCGCTGAAGGGTCACGCCGGTTGAGTCTTACTCGACTCCAAAACGGTTGGCAATACAGTTTGCTGTCGTTAATCTGGTTCACAGTCGGCGAGTACGCCGACGCGACCTTTCAGCGAAAGGTCGCCCACCTCTATTTACAGGTCACCCACCTCTATTAACAGGTCGCCCACCTGATGCTTATGGAGGAAAAACCGGCAAGCCTACTGAAGCGAAGGAACGAGTCTGTTGACAATACCATGCTATTGTATAGAATAGTCATTGTGCTGTTAAAAAAATTCGCCGGTTTGGTCGAATGGAAAATTGGAAACCGTTTTCAGTGTAAAATAAAATGTATTATCCATGGTGGTATGTTCCCGGTTTGACGGCTCCGATGTTGATTGCGATTATTGCCGTTGTCCATATTTTTGTTTCACACTATGCTGTCGGCGGCGGCATCCTGATTGCTCTGGAAAACCAGTTCGCCGTCAAAACTAACGACAAACTCTATCGGGATTACTGGCATCATCACGCCCAATTCTTTGTTCTTCTAACGGTGGCGTTCGGCGCTATCACCGGTGTTGGAATCTGGTGGACAATCGCACTGGCTTCTCCGCTCGCAACCGAAATGCTCATAAGAACTTTCGTTTTCGGTTGGGCAATCGAATGGGTCTTTTTCATCGTCGAAATTGTCGCCGCTTTCCTTATGTATTATTTCTGGACGCGGTTGCCGGAAAAAACTCATATTGTTATCGCTTGGATTTACGCACTCGCCGCCTGGATCAGTCTTGTACTGATTACCGGCATCACGGCGTTCATGCTGGATTCACGCGGACTTTTCGCCAATTGGGACGAAACCGGCAACTTCTGGCACGCTTTTTTCAATGTTCAGTTTCTGCCGCAAACTATTATCCGTACCGGGGCTTCTATTCTGCTGGCATCATTGTACGTCTTTCTGCACGCCGCATGGACTTTCCGAAATGTCAATGTTGCCAATAATTCGGTCAACAGCGAACTATTCAATAAAATCGTACAACGAATGTCCCGTCCTTTGATTTTTGGAATTGTTACTGTTTTGCTTGGTGTTGTTTGGTGGTTCGTATTACTTTCGCCCAATGTTCTACTAATCATGGAACGTTCTGTTCTTCTTAATATTTTACTGACTCTTTTCTTTGGGCTTTGCGGTTTGATCACTCTGTTGATTATTTTGGGACCGATATTGAATCCCCGTTCAATCAATCTCGGATTCGCGGTATGTCTTTTCATTTTCGGACTCACGGCTCTCGGCTCTGCGGAATTTATTCGGGAAGCGGTTCGCAAACCGTGGATTGTTGATCAGGTTGTTCTCGGTAATCAAATTTATGCCAATGAAGTTGCGGAACGGCAAACAACCGGTTTTTTGCGTCCCTCTCACTGGCAACAACGACCAACAGAAAAAATCCAACTCGGCGGTATGGTGTTCATGTATCATTGCAATAATTGTCACGCAACCAATCACGGTTTATCTGCGGTCGGTCCGTTATTGTACGGTGAAAGCAAAGAAAAGATTACAGAAACTATTAAAAATCTAAACCGCCCGACTCTTTCCATGCCGCCTTGGAGCGGAACCGACGAAGAACTCGACGCCCTCGCTGAATTTCTACTGACCATCAGACCCGAAAAATAAGAGCGTTGAAAGAATGGACTCTCTGAAACCAATACAGTTGAATGTTTCAAGATATTATCGCATTAAATGGTATGTTGATGTTGCCGTAATGATTATTACTCTTCCGGTGATTGGTTCGACGATACTTCTATTTATGTTTCTGACGTGGTTGACCTCGAAGGGACCAGTGATTTACACGCAAATCCGTTGCGGACGAGACGGTAAAGAATTTAAAATGTACAAAATCCGTTCTATGGTTCTGGACGCGGAATCTAATAGCGGAGCTGTTTGGGCGGGAAAAAGAGACCCGCGAATTACAACAGTTGGTCGATTTATGCGGCGGTTGCACATTGACGAACTGCCGCAAATTTACAACGTTTGGCGCGGCGAAATGACCGTTATCGGTCCTCGACCGGAACGACCGGAATTTGTCAAAAAACTCAAAAACGAGATTCCGTGTTACGCCTATCGGATGTCGGTATTACCGGGCATGACCGGTTACGCTCAATTGAATTTGCCGTCAGATTCCGGGTTGGAAGATGTTCGGAAAAAATTGGTTCTCGATCTTGAATACATTGAATTGGTTACATTTTGGTTTGATATGCGGATTTTAATGGGAACCGCGCTAAAATTTATTCGGTTCCGATATTTTGACCGCTTACCGCTTAAATGTTGCGGAATTTTCCAAAAACCGGAAAATTCGTCTTGGGCAGAAAAAATCGGACTCGATGAATAAAACTCTACCGTAACCGATAAATTGTTATGATTATAAATCTGTTAATAATCAATTTATTATGATTTTCCGTTTTGTCGAGCGAAATCGTGCATGGCTTGGAGATTTTCGTGCGGAGTGTCGCGCGGAACTTCACAGCCCGCTCCGACAATATAATTCGTACCGGCTTGGCGGAAACATTCCGCCAATACCGCATGAATTTGTTCCGGTGTTCCGTTTCGCAAAACTTTAACCGGATCAAGATTACCATCTAAAACCTGTTCCTCACCGGTTTCTTTTCGGGCTTTTTCAATTGAAACCATCGAATCAAGATCAACTAAATCACAACCAAGTTGACCAATATCCGTCAAACTCCGATTTATGTTACCGCAAATATGCAGCCGAACACGACAACCCGCCGCGTGGATTTTTTCAATGAGTAATTTTTCAAACGGAAATACTACATTTTTGTAAAGACGCGGTCCGACCAGTGAAGCCGCCGCGTCTCCGATTCCAATAATATCACAACCCGCATCAATTTGGGCTTGAGCAAAAGCCGTTGCCATACGGACATTGAACCCGAAAAGTTCCTGAACAAATTGCGGATCATCAATAAAATCAGTCATCAAATTATTGATTCCGCGAAGATCAGCGGCTTCCGCGCAAGGACCTTCCACCCAACCTTCAATAAATCGTTCGCCTTTAACCTTTTCGGCAAATAATCGTACAGCCTGAACCCGATCATTCATTCGGCTGCCTTCCCGAAGCGGATTGGGAATAGAAAGAGTTTTCAGCAGATTTTTGTCCGTAAGAAATGCGTTCGATTCGTCAACAGCGGGCGGTTGATCGTCGAAATAATGAATCGTACCACCGCAATCCGCCGCTTCTCGTGCCGGATCGCTAATACAAGAAACATGGTCAATATCGAATTTTCGTGCAGTTTCCAATTGCGCTTCAACAAGCAACCGGTAATCCGCCGTATATTGACCGTATGAAATACCGGTTTGATCCGCCGCAAACATCATCGTAATCGGCATAAACGCCAAACAATCTGCCGGACGTCGTTCTAAAGTTGCCAGAATCCTCTCGTAACCATTCATGGTAGTTCTTTTGTTAAACGTTCAAAGTAGTATGAAAAAACCGTTTGATCGGGAATTTTTGGGAAACTTCCGACCAATCACTTGCTCAATTATACTACAATGATTATTCTCATCGCAAGACTTAGGTTACAGGAAATCAGGTAAATTGTAAAAAAATAGTAATTATTCAGCAGAATTTTCATTCAAAAGATTGCCCGTCTTAATTGCCGACTGGGCAACTGTACCGCCGCTCATCATATTTTACAGGTGGACGAAAACGAATTTCCGGAAAGGTACAATCCCATTATTCGACGTCTTCGTATGGCATCGGAAAGTGTGGAGGTTCAGACAGAAATGGAAATGGAAGATGATTTCATGAAAGAACTTCAAGACAAAGAACGGTCTATCGCCGAACAAACCAAAACGATTGAGGCAGACAAAAAGGCTCTTGAAGAAAAAGATAAATTAATTAAAGAATTGAAGGAGCAATTGGCAAAAAGCCAAATATAAAAATTACCGTTTATATCTCCTGTCTTGACTCCGTTGCAACGTTTTTGGAATCGCGTCAAGTCGAGTGTTCGTTGCCGTATCGAACATGTGTTCGGAGAACAAAAAAA
>JAISBG010000062.1 GCA_031266315.1 Planctomycetaceae bacterium
AATTGGAACTTGACGCGTTAAAAAAACGTGAAAATGACCGAAAACGCTGGCTTCAACAACGGGCAGAAGCAGAACGCGGAGCAAAATTGTTCCAACTATCACCGTCATTGCAGTTAAAAGACAAAATGTTGAAAGAAGGTTGGTGTCTTCTTTTTGACGGACAGACTTTTTTTGGTTGGCGTACACAAAAAGACGGACCTTACGGCGGCGGGCGTTTTACTATTGCGAATGATGAAATTCAAAGCGATCCGCAACATCCCGGACTTCTTTATACAACAAACCAATTTGGGGATTCGACATTTATGTTTGAATTTCAAGCGGAAGAAAACGCCGAAGCCTTCCTTCTTTTGAGAACACCGCCCAATCCCAGAGACCTTCATTCCTCTTGCTATGCCATTGTGCTTAATTCCGCTGATTTTACACGTCCGCGCGGAACAGTTCTTGGTCGGCAGCAACTCGGTACCGAACAATTGAAAGAATCGAAAAAAACAAATTCGGGAACTTCACGCTGGCATCGGTTAAAAGCTCAGTTTGAAGTAGGACGGTTACAAATTACTGTTGATCAAAACGAACCGATTGCGCTGCTTGATACGCAACCGCTTGGTTACGGTTATGCCGGACTTCTGGTTACCAAAGGAAAAGTACGTTTTCGCAACTTGTATTGGTCGCCGGGTTCTTCCATGCCGATTTTTGATCCGATTAGTCCTGAAAAATTTTGGAGATACCGCAGTGATGTTGTTCAATTGAGTACGACGCGTGATCTTGCCATGCAATTGAGCGGAGGTCCCGGCGTAATTGAAACCAAAAACACGTTCGATAATTTCATTTTACAACTCGAATACAATATCATTTTTTCTTCTGCACGAACCGGTTTATTTTTACGGTCGGTTCCGCGCGAAGAGCAAAGCGGTTACGAAATATCGATTCAGAATTTTCCGAAACGTCAGGATCGGGATCAAACGGTTGGAGTTGATGTTGGTTCGTTTCGCGGTCAGAAAAACGCACGCTATATTCGTCCCGAAGATCACATCTGGAATTATTTGACTGTTGTTGCGGTTGACCGGCACTTTCAAACTTGGGTGAACGGTATTCCGGTTTGTGAAATGTCGGATCAATACTCGTTGAAAACCGAAAACGCCCAACCCGATCACTTTCTCCAGTCAGGAACAATCCAACTTCTTGCTCCTCAAGCAGGAACAAATATCCAATTTCGTAATATTCGGATTATGCCGATTCGTCCGCGTTTCGGAAAACCGCAAACCTTTGACGATTTGACGAAAACAACATGGGAAGAACTTTCCAAAGCAAGAAAAGAACGTGAAAAAGAACAAAATTTAGACCAAAAAATGCTCTCTGAAAAACCGAAATAGCCGTGTTTGCCGTACAAAAACGCCTTATCCGGTGAATTGCCGATACAGGTCAAAGTTTTTCCTGATGTCATGTCTCACCATTATATTTCCACAACAAACGAACTTCAGAATTTACTTCATCAACTCCGTGATGTTCCGGTTATTGCTTATGATACGGAATTTATTTCTGAAAACCGTTATTATCCGCAACTTTGTCTTATCCAGATTGCCGCCGGCGAAATTCAGGCATTGATTGATCCGTTTTCTGTTGGGAGTCTTGAAGCGTTCTGGGAATTGCTTTGTGATGATCGGCATGAGATTGTCGTTCACGCCTGCCGAAGCGAGATGGAATTTTGTTATCGGGCGATTCACCGTTTACCGAATAAACTGTTTGATGTTCAGGTTGCCGCCGGATTCCTCTGCAACGATTATCCGGCGGGTTACGGAACACTTTTGGAACGATTTCTCAAAATTTCGCTCTCCAAAGCCGAATCACGAACCGTCTGGGACAAACGTCCGCTTACCGCATTGCAAATTGAATATGCGTTAGGCGATGTCCATTATCTGGAACAACTTTCGCAAACACTCCAGACACGTCTTGCCGAAAAAAAACGGATTGGTTGGTACGCTAATGAAATGGAACGGATTAAACAATTTCTTCAAAACAGTTTTGAAACACCGCGTTGGCGTTCGCTTCCTAAAATTTCCGCTCTGAAACCGCGTGAATTGGCGATTCTTCGTGAAATTTGGTTTTGGCGGGAAAACATTGCCAAAAAGCGGAATTTACCGTCTTCCCGAATTTTACGAGATGATTTAGTGGTTGAGTTAGCCCGTCGCGGAACGAGTGATGAAAAACGAATTGCCGCTGTTCGTGGAATGCAGCGAAGTGACGCGCCCCGTATTTTACCGGAGATTTCTGCTGCAGTGAATCGAGCATTGGCACTTTCGCCAGAGGAATATCCGCCGCCGTCCGACCGTTTCTCTTTTCCGCAATATTCGGTGATGGCGCAATTGCTTTATGCGGCACTTTGTTCGATTTGCCAGCAGAATAATATTTCACCGCAATTAGTTGGCGGATTGGGTGATATTCGTGAATTGATTGCCGCTGAACTCGGAACATTGCCGCCGGAAATCAAACCAAGCCTTCTGAAAGGTTGGCGGTCGGAACTGGTCGGCTCACTTCTGGGCGACCTCATCAATGGGCGAACTACCATTCAGATTAAACGTAATTCTCCCGAAAACCCGCTAAGTTTTGTCAAAGGATAACTTTAAAAACCTTAAGGCAACTTCTAAAAATCAGTTTTTTTGACAGGAGTTACAAAATTTACAGGATAAAATCAAATAAAATCCAGTAAATCATGTATATCTTGTCAAAAATAATCTTTGGGTACCTCTAATAATTGCGATTCTATTGTTTTATTTTTTTGTATAGATTTTTTTCTGAGGATTTCTATTTTTTTGTATTATTTTGTTTTTTCTAGGGAATGATTTTTGCCATTTATCATTTTTTGTTGCCTATTGAAGCGGTTTGGGCGTTACTATCCCTTACATTTTGCGTTGGAAACACGTTTCAGACTCACGAGTCGGCTCATAGTGTAAACTAAATTTCGCATCCCAATTTGAAATTTCGCTCGAATGATTCCAATCGTTCGTAATATCTCATTGCCCATCCGCATTTTTTGTGCGCCGAAAATGTGTTCAATTCGGCTTCGGGTTTTCGATTTCAA
>JAISBG010000143.1 GCA_031266315.1 Planctomycetaceae bacterium
CCGCACGGCATCTCCATAAACACGGCGGTGTTGTCATCGGTGATGTTGTTGGTCTTGGAAAAACGATTGTTGGTACGGCTCTTGCCAAATTATTTGAAGAAGATTTTTCACATGAAACATTGATTATTTGTCCAAAAAATCTGACGGCGATGTGGGAAAGTTACGTTTATCAATATCAACTGCACGCAAAAGTGATGCCGCAAAGCCGTGTTCAACATGCCTTGAAAAACGAGCGGCGTTACCGTACAGTAATCATCGACGAGAGCCATAATTTGCGCAATAGTAATGGAAGCCGTTATAAGGCGATCAAAGATTATATTGATCGTAATGAAAGTAAAATGATTTTACTTTCCGCAACACCTTACAATAAGTCCTATATTGATCTTGCCAATCAGTTACGTTTGTTTATTCCTGACGACAAGGATTTGGGAATCAGTCCTGAAAAGTACATTAAAAAAATCGGCGGACAAGTTCAGTTTAACGCACAGCATACGGAGATTTTATCGCGAAGTTTAAGAGCGTTTGAATTAAGCAATGAGGCGGATGATTGGCAGAATCTCATGCAACTTTATCTTGTAAGGAGAACCAGAAATTTTATCAAAAAATATTACGCCAAAACCGATACGAAAAGCGGACAAAAATATCTTTCTTTTTCTGACGGTACGCCATCGTATTTTCCGGAACGTCTTGCCAAAAAAGTTGAATATCCTTTTGATCCCAAAGATGCAAACGATCAATACGCCGCGTTGTATGCCGATCATGTTATTGACTTAATCAATAGGCTTGATTTACCGAGATACGGATTGCAAATTTATCGAAACCAAAAACCGGTAATTAAACCGACTCCCGACGAGGAGTGGTTGTTGCAAAATTTAAATCACGCCGGAAAACGTTTGATGGGATTTTGCCGGACAATGTTATTTAAGAGACTTGAAAGCAGCGGATATTCGTTTCTTCTCTCGCTTGCCCGGCACGTTTTACGCAACTATATTTTTATCCACGCGATCAAAAACAACTTACCGCTTCCCATTGGAAAAAATGTCGCACAAAATCTCGATGATTTTTTAGAAGATGACGATACGGACAACGACAGCGATGAAACAAATAATTTCAATATTATTACACAGGAAGAACAATACATTGAAAAAGCCGAAGAACTTTACCAATTGTTTTCAAACGATAAACATAAACATCATTTTGATTGGATACGTAACGAATTTTTTAACGAAACATTATTGGAATCTCTTGAAAAAGATAGTAGAAATATTTTCAGTATATTAACCGCTGTCAAAACATGGAATCCGGAACGTGATCGGCAACTCAACGCTCTTTATGATTTGTTGATACAAAAATATCCTAATGATAAAGTGTTGGTTTTTACGCAGTTTGCGGATACAGCTTTCTATTTGACCGAACAATTAAAACATCGCGGAGTAACAAATATTGAAAGCGTAACCGGCGGCGATGACAATCCGACACAAAAAGCGGTTCGGTTCAGTCCGCAGAGTAATAGGCACGATGATCAAGTTGTCAATGAAAGTTCGGAATTACGTGTACTTATTTCGACAGATGTGTTGAGTGAAGGACAAAATCTGCAAGATGCTCATATTATTGTCAATTACGATTTACCTTGGGCAATTATTCGTTTGATTCAGCGTGCCGGACGTGTTGACCGTATTGGTCAAAAGGCAAAAGAGATTTTTTGTTACTCATTTTTACCCGAAGACGGAATTGAAAAAATTATTGCGTTGCGTGAACGATTAAGGCAGAGAATCAAAGAAAATGCCGATCTGCTTGGCAGTGATGAAACATTTTTTGACGGTGATCCGATCAACATTGCTGATTTGTATAACGAAAAATCTGGACTGCTCAATGCCGACGATGAAGACACGGAAGTTGATCTTGGTTCTCAGGCATTAAAAATCTGGGAAGAAGCGGTTAAAACGCAACCGGAATTGAATAAAATCATTCCTGAATTACCGAACGTTATCTATTCGGCGAAACAAAATATTACATCTTATCCGCAAGACGGAGTTATTGTTTACACAAAAACAATGAACGATGACAATATTCTTACATGGATTGACCGTGAAGAGAATATTGTTACTCAATCGCCTGTTGAAATTTTGCGTGCGGTTGCTTGTGATCCTGATACGAAGCCGTTGGAAAAGCTGGAAAATCATCACAAATTATTGAGTAAGGCTCTTGATGTTATTCGTGCCGACGACAACAATCGCGGTTCTTCACTCGGCAAACGATCCGGTATAAAATACCGCGTTTATTCACGGCTGGAAAGATATTGCAACGAAAATAAAGACAAACCATTACTTGTTACTGAAACACTTAAAAAATCTGTTGACGATATTTTACGCTATCGGTTACGGGAATCCGCAAAGGAATCTTTTATCAGACAAATTAAAGTAGGAATTTCCGATGAATATCTAGCCGATCTGGTAACATCATTGTATAATGCCAATGAACTTGTTATAAAAGATGAAGAATATCAAAATACCGAACCGCAAATAATTTGTTCAATGGGAATCGTGAATGTTCAAACCGAAAAATAAACCAGCCGTTTACGGCGATTTTTAATAATTGACATGAGCTTAACAAAAACTGAATTTACCAGTCATCTCGAAAATTTTGATTTCCGTACTCTTTTTAATAAAATGGGTTGGAATAACGATAAAACAAAACATTCTATCGTTGTCGATGATATTACGTTTAACCTTGAAGCGGTTGCGGAAAAAAGCGGTTTCAAAATACTTGTCTGTTCACCACTTCCAAACGGTAGTATTCCTGAATATTCTCAAAGGATCAAGATTGATCAGAAAATCACGAAATTTTTTCAAGAACATCTGTTGATTTTTGTCGACAAAAAGCAAACCGCACAACTTTGGCAACTCGTTGTTCGGCAACTGTTAAAACCGATAACCGTTACGCCGGTAGAATGGCACATAAAACAAGATATTGATCGTCTCTATCAACGATTTGCCAATGTTTTCTTTGAATTGGATGAAGAAGACAATATCACGATTATTGATGTTAAAAGCCGTCTTCGTGAAAATTTTCAGGTCAACAATGAAAAAGTTACGAAGAAATTTTATGATCGTTTCAAAACCGAACACGACAAATTTAAGAGTTTCATTAAAGGAATCAAAGAAATCGCCGATCTCGAATGGTATGCGTCGTTGATGTTAAACCGATTGATGTTCATTTATTTTATTCAGAAAAAAAGATTCCTTGACGGTGATATTCATTATTTGAAAAAGCGACTGAAAGAAGTACAAGCTCTTAAAGGAAAAGATCAATTTCATCAAACGTTTTATCGATATTTTCTGCTGAAACTGTTTCACGATGGTTTGGGAAAACGGGAACGTAATAAAGAATTGGAAAAACTTATCGGCAAAATTCCGTATTTAAACGGAGGTTTTTTTGAAGTTCATGAAATAGAATCACGCAACGATAATATTGATATTCCGGATGAAGCGTTTGAAAAATTGTTTCAGTTTTTTGATGAATTTGAATGGCATCTTGACACACGGTATCATGCGACAGGTAAGGAAATCAATCCAGATGTTGTCGGTTATATTTTTGAAAAATACATCAACCAAAAAGAAAAAGGCGCGTATTACACCAAAGAAGACATTACTGAATACATTTCAAAAAATACAATTATTCCGTTTTTGTTCGATAAATCGGGAATTGACGAAAATCATCCGGTGTGGCAATTGTTACAAGACGATCCTGACTGTTACATCTATAATGCGGTTAAAAAAGGAGTAGATATTCTTTTACCGCCTGAAATTGAAGTTGGTATCAACGATGTTTCACAACGAACAGATTGGAACAAACCGGCTTCGTCTGATTATGCGCTACCGACGGAAACATGGCGTGAACATGTTGCGCGGCGTACTCGTTGTTTAGATATTCGCAACAAAATTATATCGGGCATGGTTAAAACAGTCATTGATTTAATTACGTTAAATCTTGATATTCGGCAATTAACGCAAGATATGATTTTCAGCACGGATGATCCTGAATGGCTTTGGCGTTTTTATTCTGCTTTAGATTCTGTAACGATTCTTGACCCGACTTGTGGTAGCGGTGCGTTTCTTTTTGCGGCGATGAATATTCTTGAACCGCTTTATGATGCGTGTCTGATTCGAATGGAAAACATGCCCGGACGATTGCCTGCCAAATATGCTGATGTGAAACGAAAAATTCAGTCGCATCCGAATCGGCGTTATTTTATTTGCAAGAACATTATTTTGAACAATCTTTACGGTGTGGATATTATGGACGAAGCCGTTGAGATTTGTAAATTGCGTTTATTTTTGAAACTGGCGGCGGAAGTGGAAACGGTGGACAAGATTGAGCCGTTGCCGGATATTGATTTTAATATTCGTAGCGGTAACACGCTTGTCGGCTATGTTTCGTTGGAACAAATACGGCAATCGCAAAAAAACAAATTAACGCTTGACGATGACTTGCAAAAAATTGAACTAAGCGCAAACAATATTGACGGTTTATTTCGGAAGTTTCGGGAAAATCAGACTAATGATCAGACTGGTTTTATTCCGCATTTGAAGCAAGATTTACGAAACAATTTACATAAATTACGAGATCAACTTGATCATTATTTAGCTAACGAATACAATATCGGACTTGACGACTCCGAAGGATTTTTAAATTGGCAAAATTCACATCAACCTTTCCATTGGATTGTTGAATTTTACGGCATTTTACACAACGGCGGTTTCGACGTCGTGATTGGAAATCCGCCGTATGTCGAATACACAAAGGTTAAAAAAGAATATCAAATCAAAAACTACAAAACCGAAAAATGCGGAAACCTCTATGGATTTATCATTGAAAGAGCAATTCAAATTTCCCAAACAAATCTTTTGGGATTTATCATACCATTAGCCGCTTTTGGAACACCAA
>JAISBG010000158.1 GCA_031266315.1 Planctomycetaceae bacterium
ATGGTTCCGTTCGGAGTATTCCCAATTCGACCGGCACGGCAATACTCAAAGCACTTGCAATGGTCGATGACGGTGTCGCTGTCAGTTTACCGTAAAAGATCGAAAAATCGTAACTGTTCGTGGAATTTTCGTTAAAAATTTGTAAAAGTAGGCAACCACAAGGTGGGTAACCGTTCGCTGAACGGTTACGTCGGCGATAGCCGACTTGCCCATATTTCCGGTTGGCAATCTGACTCCAAAACGGAAAGTAACACAATTTGTCGCCGTTAAACTGATTCACTGTCGGCGAGTACACCGACGCAACCGTTCAGCGAACGGTTGCCCACCTTATAAAAGGTTGTCCACCTTATCATTGTCCACCTTTAACGAATATTACTAAAATAGACGTTACAACTTTATTCGTTGGGCAGAGTGGAGAATGATTCTTTTTTCCGTAATGGTTGTGCCAGCGGTTGCGGAGCGTCAATCCGAATTTCAGAATAATGTTCCGTTTCCGGTGAAACCATTTGATGCGGTTCCGAAACAATTTGTTTTTTTATTCGCGGACGGAAAACACGTCCAATCGGTGTATTGATCATCGCAGCAAGGAAAATAAGATCGCCAAACATTGCCATCGTAAGAATCGCAAGCATCATAATTCCAAACATTTGAGTCGGTGTAAATGTACTCAACGCAAACGCCGAAAGTCCAAGACCCGCAATCATTGTCGTCTGGAACATAGAAGTTGCGCAACGAGAATAAGCATACATTGTTGCTTCGCGTTGCGGCATTCCCTGATCAACTCCGTCACGAAACCATGTTAGGAAATGAATGGTATCGTCCACCGAAATTCCCAACGCAACACTCGCCGTCATCATCGTTCCAACATCCACCAAAATACCAAACTGCCCCATAAAACCAAAAACAACAATAACAGGAAAAAGATTCGGAATCATGGCACATAAACCGGCAATCGGACTCCGCAGAATAAATCCCATCGTAATCGCAATCATAATAAACGACGTTACAAAACTATCACGTAATCCTGTAAGAAGTTCGTGTTGCGTTTTATAAACAACCGGCACCATACCCGTATAAACCGCTTCAATCGGTTGATCGGTAAAACCAAGACCAAGATGTTCCGTCCGTTCCGTTTTCGCAACAGGAACTTCCTGAGGAAAATACCGGTTGATCATTCGAGTAACAATCGGATCAACAACATCTTTGACCTCCTGAATAAACATCGCGTAATCAATATCTTTTTTAAGCGACCAAACCCGAATACTGATTCGCCAAAGATCGTATCCGTAATTCTTTTCCCACTGAATTGCCTTATCGTAAAATGTTTTCATTTCTTCCGGCGAAATACCAACAATTTCCGTTTCCGCAGAATAATTGATTAGTTTTTTCAGGTCGGTTATTCCAACGCGGACTAGCCGTGCAGCATCGGCAGAAGTGATTTCGAGTTCTGAAAGTGTTTGTTGGAATCGAGGATCGTCGGAACGCAAAGAACGTTCACTCTCAACCGTTACATAATCCTTCATTTCACTGCGTCCTCTTTCGAGCATGGTGTTTGCACCGCGTTCGACGGCGATTTGCCGGGCACTTTTGCGCGTTCCTTCAAAACGGGGAATCATCGGCATCATCGTTTCCGCCGAAATAACTCCGCCAATGTCGTCTGCAAGTTTTTTTCGTAATTCGTTGTCAATGTCTTCGATCAAACGGAGGCGGTCTAACGTGTTGAATTTACATTGTTTGTTATCGAATTTGACAACAATTTCCATAGGAACCAAAGGTCCCAGTTGTTCTTCGAGCCAAGTGTAATGATGAATGATTTCGGAATCCGCCGAAAAAAACCGCATCATCTTTACGGAGGTTTTGATTTGGTACATTCCGTAGCAGAAAAAGATCATCATCAAAACACAAATCACGGAAATAATAATATTGTTTCGTATAACAAATCCGCCCCAGATTCGCCAGATTTTTTGCATTATCGAATTATGTTTAACATGAAGTGTTCGCTCGGACGCGATTTTGTGTGACGGATAAAAATGGAGTAATGTCGGCAAATAATAGAACAAAAGAACGAGTTGCAGAAGAACTCCCAACGCCGAATAAAAACCAAATTTTGTAATCGGAACCAAATGACTGGTGTAAAGCGAAATAAGACCGAGTGCTGTTGTTAAATTCGCAAAAAAACAAGGCGACCAAGCGTGTCGGACGGCGCGTTCGGGAGCCATATCAAGACCATGTTCCCGAATCGCATCGTGATAATAGTTGACCAGATGAATTGCTCCCGACATTGCCAACACATAAACGAGTGCCGGCATACTGAGCAAGATTGCGTCGCAAGTTCCGCGCGTCAGTGAAACGCTGGCAAGAGCAACACCGGCACTAATAATCGCTATCCAAAAAACAAAAAACGTCAACCGGAAATCCCGAAAACAAAGCCACGCAAGAAAAAGTCCAATTATTCCGCAAATTCCGGCAAGACGACGAAGTGTGTGTTCTCCTTCGTAGGTGATGGCAACATTATCAACCGGCGGACCTCCAATAATTACTCCGGTCATATCAGGATGACGACCATAAATAATTTCCTTGATTGTTGTAACAATACCGCCGACAATTTTCTGATAAATGGGACGTTGATCAACTTCTTTCGGAGCCTGAACACCACATTCTCTGCCAATATCGCGAATCGCTTCAAGAACTTTCGCAAGGTCTTTACCTTGTGGTGCTTCTTTTGTCAACGTAACGATTAACGCCGAATTTTGTCCGTCCGGTCCGATGAGAGTTCCCCGAAGTTTTTCGTGGATTTGTTCGTCTGTTAAACGGATTCCGCCAATACCGGAACCCGAATAACGATCTTTGAGTATTCGAAACAATCTCGGTCCGGTAATCACCGATTTGAAATAACCCCAATATTCCGGTTGATTTTCTGATTCAACCGGTTCAACAGTTTTAACTGTTTCGGAAAGCAACGTTGTTTCCGGTATGGCGTCCTTTGTTGTTGCAGTTGTTCCGTTTTTTGGTTCCGGCAATGCTGTTTTCTCTGATTCCAGAACCAATTCCGCTTTGAGATGTTCGTCTGCCCACTGACCAACATTGTCAATTGTCTGACCCGGAACAAGTTTTTGTGCAAACATTTCGAGTCGGGAATCATCCATTGTACAGCCTTGCCAACTGACAACAACAAAACGTTCAAATGGAAAATTTTTGAGAAACCATTGATATTGTTGTGTTTCGACAAAAGAGTTTGGCAACCAATCGGCAACATTGTTGGAGTTACTCATCAATGTTCGCTTCGTTCCCATCCAAACAAAAGGCAAAAGGAAAAAAATAACAACCAGGATACGGAATCCATACCGCTTAAAAAATTCGTTGCGCATTCTTTTTAATTCAATTTCAACGGAAAAAGGAAAAACATCTATTTTTCAACCAATTTTCCTATTATACCCGATTTTTAAAAAAAGAATAGCCCAAAATAGCCGTAAGAAAATTCATAAGATTATTGAAAATAATATTTTACCTCTTTATACCAACCCATAATATTGCCGTTATTTATCTGTTTTAACAAACCGTTTTGAAAAAACATACCAACAAAGGTAGCAATTTATCAAAAGCTTTGCAGAAAGATTTTGCCGGTTGAGTCTGTTATTGCCTCCAATTTGACAAGATAGACACGACTTACTGGATTTTATTTGATTTCTGATTCTACCGGATTAGGTGTCCAAGCATTGAAAAGTCCGTTTTAAACACGAAACGCACGAAAAGAGGTGGGCAATCCGCCCGCTGGGCGGTTGCGCCGGTTGAGTCCTTACTGATTCCAATCGGTAAGCCCTTCATAAATATTGGGCTATTAAATTAACACATGGAAGGAAGGGCAA
>JAISBG010000180.1 GCA_031266315.1 Planctomycetaceae bacterium
TTGGATTTTCACAGGATTTTCCCGTGAATTTTTCAAAGTGTTTCTTACAAAGTTTTTCATTGTTGTGTTCCTTATTTACAAGGTTTCATTGAAATCATCGCAAACGTTCACCGCAAAACAACACGGCAAAAAAACGTTTACAATCGAATATAACGTAAAGTTTATGCAAAGTAGAATCGGAAGTCAAGCGGAATCTTTTTATTTTTTCCAAAAAATTTTCTGATTCTACCGGCTTAGGTGTTTCCCACTGGAATCGTCAAATAATAGGTAATCATCAGGTAGGCGACCTTTCGCTGAAAGGTTGCGTCGGCGTACTCGCCGACAGTGAATCAAATTAATGACGGCAAAATGAAGACTCAACTGGCGCGACCGCCCAGCGGGCGGATCGCCCACCCATTTTCACCGACAGTGAACTAGATTTAACGACGGCAAATGGTGTTGCTTTCTGTGTTGGAGTCAATGCAGACTCAACCGGCACCCAGCAAACCTTTTGATAAATAGCCCACCTTTCCTACAATTAATAAAAACTTCACACCAATTCGTGAACACAAGGCATGTTTTCAATAATTCAATCCGATATCGCTGAAAAATGTGGACCACGCCCGGCGGACACAATCGGCACTGTCAATGCGAACACCGCCAACTTTCAGTCCAATCAGACCAAGAGACATCGCAAGACGTGCGTCGCCTTCGGCGTCAATTGTTGAAGGATTGAGATATTTTCGCGGAACAATCAAGAATCCGTCTTCAAATTCGTTGATGTTTGCCCCAAAACGCCGTAATTCAGTTAATAATTTGGGAATCCGATCCGGTTCACGACGGCGAAGATGTCCGATGTTGGTTACGCGTGACGGCGATGCCGCAAACAACGCGCATACCGCAAATGTTTGGATCGAATCTTCCATGTCAAACATGTCAACAGAAATACCTCGCAATAAAGAACGTTCCGGTTTTTCTACGGTAATAGAACGATCCGCAAACGAAACACGACAACCCATGCGTTGAAGACAATAAACAAATTCGAGTTCTTTCTGAATACTTGCGTTTGTGAGATTTTTAACGGTAACTCTTCCGTCTGTGATGGCAACAGCAGCAAAAGCATAATTGGCAAGTGTTGCGTCCGGCTCAACCCGGTAAGTATGCGGACGATATTTGACTCCTTTCGGAATCATATAAGTTGTTCCTTTCGAAAAGAGCGGATTTTCATCACCGCCCGTTTGAACAGGAACTTCCACGCCAAATTCTTTCATCACATCCAACGTCATCAGAAGATAAGGATCACAGCTTAACTGATTGACCACATGCAACTCCACCGGACAGTTTTGGGCAGCAAGCGGAGATGCGAGTAAAATGCCGCTGACATATTGACTGGACAATGTTCCGGTCATCGCCGCATAACGTTGTTCACCGCCGCTCATTTCCGCGTGGATGGCGTAACGTTTCGACGAAGGACTGATTCCTTGCCGACTCAAAATGCCGTTAATCAAAAACGGCGGAGTATCATAAGCGTCTTCACTTCGGACATCAGCACCGAGTTGGTTCAGAGCGTAGAGCAAATCGCCCAACGGGAATTGCCGCACCCGGCGGTCTCCGTTAATCCGGTAAAGTCCACGAGAAAATGCAAGTGCCGACGTCAAAAAATGGAGCGTCAACGTACTGTTTTCAACATCAATATATTCTTCGTCAACCGGAAAAATCCCGCTCTGACCAATAATCTCAATACGTCCCTGCATTGAATCCTGACGGATTTTCAAACCGATTTGCCGCAAAGCATTGACCATCACCTGAAGGTCTTGCGAATAAAAAGAACCTTCCAAAATAGTTGAACCTTCGGCAAGAGCAGCGCAAATCAGCGCGCGCTTGGCGATACTCTGAGAACTCGGCGGCGATAAATCAAGATCAAGCGGCATCTTTTTTTAGTGAATAGTTAATAGTTAATAGTGATTAGTGAAATAGTGAATAATAGAATTAAAGCATTTTTGAATTATAGACACTAGGCAATAAAAAACAACTCAAAAAAAATTCGCCAAAAATTTTTATTTTCCCATTATTTTGCTTTTTACTATGCTATAATTTGATGATTAGTTGTTTTTACTAATTGCCTAAGTATAATTCTCTCCATATAAAAATTGAATGGTACTGTTCATCGTTTCAAAACGTGCCGTTTCAATCAATTGAAATGGTAACTTCTATCACAAAAAAACAGTTGAGGTAAAAAATGCTCTCCAATATGAAAATTGGTAAAAAATTGTTCGCGGGGTTTGGATTGTCAATTATTTTACTCCTTGTTATTGGCGGTGTCGGCTATGTGGCTCTTCAAAAAATCAGTAAGGAAACGCTGTCATTGTTGCAAGAAATTAACGTGTTTTCATTGTCGAATACGATGGTTATCGATTCCTATGAAGCCCAACTCGCTTCCTACGAACACTCGTTGTCGAAAGATCCAAAGTACCACACCAAAATGCTTGAGTGGGTCGATCTGGTTGAAAAAGCCGGCGCAGAAGTTCAACAATTGAACTTGGACAAGGAAATGCACGAGAATGCGGTCAAAATTGTCAGCATCGTAAAGGCTTACAAAGACCTTGATCAACAATATGCTGATATTGTTGCTAAAATAAACGAGACCAAAGTTCAACGGAATAAGGCTTACCGTAATGTCGAAAAGTCGTTGACAGAATTGACCGTTCTGCTCAAAAAAAGAGCAACAGAACCGGCGGACAATACCGCAACAAATACTTCTCAAACAATTGATCAGGATATGGTCGATTTGCTTCTGGTTCCGGC
Source organism: Planctomycetaceae bacterium (assembly GCA_031266315.1). Lineage (GTDB taxonomy): Bacteria > Planctomycetota > Planctomycetia > Pirellulales > Thermoguttaceae > WRKP01. The sequence continues at coordinate 2,785 of JAISBG010000180.1, forward strand.
TCAGATACTCAATGATCTGCAAATGATTCGCATCAAAACACGTGACTATGAAATGACCGCTGATCCGAAATCGTTGGAAAATATTCGGAATGATATAGATACACTATTTAAAACCGCTTTTGATAGATGTAGCAAGTTAAATGGAAAATTTACAAACGAAGAAGAAAACAAACTCTTTAACGACGCCGTTAATGCGTTGAAGAGTTGGCAGACCCTGAACAATGACTGTGTTGACGCGTTGAAAGCGTTGGACACCAACCAGAAAAACCAAGATCAAACCGGCGATGAAATTACTCCGGTAATCGCGGAAATTATCAAAAATGTTAAAGAGAATGTTGATGTAACTTCCCAATCAATGTCACGTTTGACCGCATTTGTATTGATTCTTATCGGAGGAGTCTGTCTTTTGGCGGTTGCGGTTGGTATTGTTGCCGCAATAGTGTTAACGAAAAATATCGTAACCGGTTTGGGAATTACTATTAAATCGATGACTCAAATCGCACAAGACGGCAATTTGACTGCTGAAATACCATCGGTCTATATGCGGCGCAAAGACGAAATCGGCGACTTAACCAACGCTTTGAAATTAATCACGTCCGAGTTTAAAAATGTTGAAAATCTTGCGAAGGAACTCGCCAACGGGAATTGGCTTAGTACGGTTAAAGTTCGCAGTGATTTGGATTTGATGAACATTAATCTTACGGCAATGCTTGATCAGGTCAACAGTGCATTGGGTAATACTATGGAAGCGGTTACTCAAGTTGCAACGGGTGCTTCTCAAGTTGCTGCCGCCAGTGAAAGTCTTTCGCAAGGTGCGACGGAATCTGCTGCCAGTATTGAAGAGATTACGGCGTCCATGGGTGAAATCGGCGGGCAAACGAACAAAAATGCCCAAAATGCCGGTGAAGCCAACACGTTGGCAAAAGCCGCCAATGATTCCGCAGCCATTGGGCAAAATATGATGAAGAAAATGATTGAATCAATGGCTTTGATTACAAAAAATTCACAAGATGTACAAAAAGTGGTCAAAGTTATTGATGACATTTCGTTTCAGACAAACTTGCTTGCTCTCAATGCCGCTGTTGAAGCGGCGCGGGCGGGTGTTCATGGAAAGGGGTTTGCTGTTGTGGCGGAAGAGGTTCGGAATCTTGCGTCGCGCAGTGCTAAAGCCGCTGCAGAAACAACGCAAATGATTGAGAACAACAGTAAGCAAATCAACGAAGGTGCGGAAATTGCAACACAAACAGCCGAAATGCTTAACGGTATTGTGGAACAATCGCAAAAAGTAGCGGCGTTGGTCGGTGAAATTGCTCAGGCAAGCGGGGAACAAGCGCAAGGTATTTCACAAGTTTCGCAAGGATTGCATCAGATTGACGCTGTTACACAACAAAATACCGCCAATGCAGAAGAAACAGCGAGTGTTTCCAATGAAATGAGCAGTCAGGCAAGTCAATTACAAAAGTTGGTTGGTCAATTCCGAATCCGCAAATCATCGGCAACGAAAAATAATGATTTTGTTGCGCCTTCCAAACCGGCAACAGTTACCGCTTTAAAACCAACTGTTTCCAAACCGGCAGATTCCAAACCAACCATTTCAAAACCAACAGATTCAAATTCAAATTCAATAAAACCTGCTCCAACTGTACTTTCCAAACCGGTTGTCAAATCGGTAATGCCAGCACCGGTTCCAAAATCTGTTTCACCATCTATTGAAATTGATGATGATCATTGGGGTGGAGGCGGAGCGTCTGAAATTAAAATTGATCTTGACGATAAATCGTTCGGCAAATATTAAACCTCAATCATCTGCAAACGAAAACGGCTCGCCAATGTACAAATTCATTGTCAATTGGTGTGCCGTTTTTCGTTTCACATGACCTCTGATGGCAGTGGTTTCAAGTTAAGGATTTTTTGTTGTTTTCAGAGTTGATTAATCGTCTTGCCGAAAATTTGTAGATTGGGTAGAATAGTATAGTAAAGGTGTTGAAACAGGTTTTTTGCCTATTAACTCCCCTAAACAAAGAATAATCATGATCGCTCGATACATTAATCCGTACACCGATTTCGGTTTCAAGAAACTTTTTGGCGAAGAAGCCAATAAAGACTTGCTCATGGATTTCCTGAATGCGGTTCTGCCTTCGGATCATCAGGTTCAAACATTGGCGTTTCAAAATCCGGATCATTTACCGGATTCACCCTTTCAGCGTTTTGCCGTGTTCGATATTGCTTGCATCAGCCAAAGCGGTGAACAATTTGTTGTGGAAATGCAAAAAGCCGCACAACATTATTACAAAGACCGTTCTGTTTATTATTCGACGTTTCCCATTCAAAGGCAAGCCCCTAAAGGTGAATGGAATTATTGTATGAAACGATTCTATTTTATTGCGATTCTCAACTTTGAGTATAATGAACAAGAAGATTTCAAAAAATTTTTGCGTGAAGTTGACCTCAAGGATCAAGACGGTGATCCGTTTTTCGACAAAGTTCAGTTTATGTTTTTTCAGATGCCCCTATTCAACAAGACCGAATCTGAACTTCATACCCGAAAAGATAAATGGTTCTACTTCCTCAAAAATCTTGAAAATTTCGAGAGTATTCCGGGCATCCTCAAAGAACCCCTCTTCGAACAAGCTTTCAACACCGCCGAATATGTGAAACTTCCACCAAAAGAACAGGAAATCTACGAACATGACCTAAAAATCTACCGCGATAACTATTCCGTACTCCAAACCGCCGAAAATAAAGGAATTGCCGAAGGGATAGAAATAGGCAGAGCCGAAGGATTGGCGGAGGGCGAAGCCAAAGGCAAAGCCGAAGGGCAAACCGAAATTGCTCGGAATCTCAAACGACTTGGAGTTGATCCCGCCACCATCGCCCAAGCAACCGGTCTCTCCATCACCGAAATCGAAAAACTCTAAAAATGAGTTTTTCTACCAACATCTTGTCCCTAACGGGACAGAAGCGTAACCCCGTAGGTGAGCAATCTTTTGTAGGTGGGCGACCTTTCGCTGAAAAGTCGCGTCGGCGATAGCCGACTTTGAACCAGATTAATGACGGCAAAATGAAGACTCAACCGGCGCGACCGCCCAGCGGTGGACAATCTTTTGTAGGTGGGCGACCTTTCGCTGAAAGGTCGCGTCGGCGATAGCCGACTGTGAACCA
>JAISBG010000187.1 GCA_031266315.1 Planctomycetaceae bacterium
GAACACTTCGCACAATACCGTGTCGGATTGCCTGATGCAATATTTCATACATTTTTTTCGCTTTCGGAATATCCAACGACGGCACTTCGCCGTTTTGTAAATTTCGGATTAACGCAAAATGGGAACCGCCTAACTCGTTTTTCGTTTCACCGATTTGATACAAAAAATTGTCCGGTTGTTTCAAATCCATTGTAACACAGGTTGTTACATCATTTATTTGTCCCATTGCCGAAATGAGCAATGTCGGCGGAATTGCAATTGGTTCTGCGTTTACCGGACGAAATTCATTGTTGAGGCTATCTTTGCCGCTGATAAACGGCATTTCAAAACCGAGCGAAATATCGTAACAAGCCAACGCCGCTTCCACCAGTGAACCGAGAGTTTCGGGACGATCGGTGTTGCCCCAGCAAAAGTTATCGAGGAGCGTGATTGTTTTCGGGTCTGCCCCAACCGCCGCCGCATTCCGTACCGCTTCGTCAATACCCGATGCCGCCATGCGGTAAGGATCGAGATCACCGTAAAGCGGGTTCATACCGCACGAAATTACCAACCCGCGCCGTGAATCCAAACGAGGACGCACCACCGCCGCATCACTCGGTCCGTCATTGGCAACTCCAATCAACGGCTTAATAACACTGCCGCCCAAAACTTCATGATCGTATTGCCGAATAATCCAATGTTTGCTGGCAACATTAAACGACGATAATATTTGTTTCAAATCGTTTGCAAAATTATTTGTACAATTGTTTTTCGGAGTTAAATCTTTGTAAGCGGCGAAACATTTATAACGGGCTTCTCGTATTACCGGAGGACGACCATTGTGTAACAAATTCATATCAAGATCGGCAACACAATGACCATGATAATTCAACGTCAATCGTCCTGTCGGTTTGAACACACCCAACACCGTTGCTTCAACATCTTCGTTGTTACAAAGTGTTTTAAATTCGTTCCATTTTTCAGGCGGGACGGCAAATACCATTCGTTCCTGCGCTTCGGAAATCCATATTTCGGTGTAACTCAAACCTTCATATTTCAGCGGCGCATTGGATAATTCGACTTCCGCGCCGATTGTTTCCCCCATTTCGCCGACCGCACTGGAAAAACCGCCCGCACCGCAATCTGTAACAGCATTGTAAAGTTCGCGGTCACGGGCTTGAAGCATCACGTCAAGAACCATCTTTTCTGTAATAGCGTTACCGATTTGCACCGCACCGCCGGAAATCGTTTCACTTTCGCTGGTCAGTTCCGCACTGCTGAATGTCGCGCCGTGAATTCCGTCTCGACCGGTTCGACCACCTATTGTAACAATTAAATCATTCGGTTTCGGTTCTTTGAATGATTTCTCTTTCGGCAAAATCCCAATATTGCCGCAAAAAACCAACGGATTGCCGAGATACCGTTTGTCGAAGTAAACCGCTCCGTTAACGGTAGGAATTCCCATTCTGTTACCATAATCACGGACACCGGAAACAACTCCTTTCATAATTCGGCGCGGATGCAACACGCCGGACGGTAATTCATCGGTGTTGATATTGGGCGGCGCGAAACAGAAAACATCGGTACTTGCAATCGGTTTTGCACCCATTCCTGTTCCCATCGGATCACGAATCACGCCGCCGAGTCCCGTGTTGGCTCCGCCGTATGGTTCCAACGCGGAAGGATGATTATGCGTCTCCACCTTGAAACAAATATTATACTCGTCGTCAAACGTAACAACTCCGGCATTATCCGAAAAAACACTGACACATCGTTCGGCAACGTCCTTTTTTGTTTCACAAAGTTGTTGTGTGGCGGCAAAAATTGTTTCTTTAAGCATGTTTTGAAATTGCCGTTCAAACCGTGTTCCGTCCGCATTTTCCCGAACATAATGGATTTTGCCCGCTAAAGTTTTATGCGAACAGTGTTCGCTCCACGTTTGGGCTAACGTCTCCAATTCAATATCTGTCGGGTCGCGGTCAAGCTTTTGGAACGCGGATTTGATCGTTTGCATTTCCGTTATGGAAAGATAGAGTTGTCCGTTTTTGCTGAGTTGTTGGAGTTCCGCATCGTTCATTTCGCGAATTGGAATTATCGTCAACTTAAATTCGTAAGACGAACCGACATCAAGTTTATCGAACGGTAAATCACCGAAAACCGTTTGCTCAATCGCGTCATTAGCAAGCAATTTCGCGGCGAGCAGTTCTAGTTCCGCGTTGCCGACACCGGAAATCCAATACTTTTTGAATGTCCGAACCGCTTCCGTTACAATACCGAAATCGGCAATAATTTTTTTTGTATTTTCCGCAACAGAATCGGTAACACCGGGTTTGGGAAGAACATAAATTATTTTTTGCGAACAAAAATCATCTGATTGCCGGTTGCCGCCGGTTGAACCGGCAATTGATGTAACCGATACAACCGATAATTGAAAACACTCAACAACCTGATCGGCAAGAAGTTTTTCAGCGAGCGTATGAACGGTTGTTTCGTTGAGATTCCCTTGAATAAGGTATCCGTAAGCGGTTGTTACCGTAATATCGGCGGCTTTATCCGAAAGCCCCAAATCAACCGCATCTCGCGCAACAGATTGACCGTGAACATCTGGCTGTGTTGGAGCCGGAAAAATATCAATTTCCCAAAGCATTGTTGTACCTATATTAGTATCTTATTAATATTGTTGTCAAAATTGTGTAATATTTCAGGTATTTTCTTTTTCGTTGTTTTTTTCTCTTTTGGGATAGGAGAATGAAAATTCATATCTTCCATCATCAAAATTCATTTGAGAAATTTTTTCCCTAAGTTTTTCCGATTTTTGATGATCGTATTCCATTTGTTCGGTAATAGACATATTTTTCGTTTCTTTATAATGTTTTTTCCGAACTTTGCGTATTGCTTTGAGAACGTCGTTATCAGTTTGATTTGTTTTCATGTTTTGTTTCCTTATTTAAAATAGGTTAAAAATTCTTCCGGTGTAAAAATTGCAATTACATTATAATTGTTTTTTAAATTGCAAGCATTTATTTTTTGTATCTTTATCGGTTTTGCAATATGTTTTCGATTCCAACTAACAATCATATCACATTCATGAACCGTTGCATAGGCAACATGCAAAAGATCTGCTATATGGTTATGAGTTAAAATACCGTCAAAAACATAGTTCCATGCAAGATAGTATGATTTCTGATTGTATGGAATTAAAGTATATTTTAACGTATCTAAAAAAAATAAAATCGCATCCTTTTTTGATATTTCTGCATCTATAATTTCTTTATTAACAATTTCAGAAATGATAAGTTCACAATTATTTTTGTTAGCCGCTTCAAAAAATTTCTTTGTTATCACTCCCCGCCCTGAATTATCGAGCATTGAAATAACAGAAGTATCGAGATAAATTTTAAAATTTTTCATTGTGGTTTTTGAAGTTGGTTGTCAATTGTTCTCTAAAACATATTGTTTTTTCTTAAATTTGTCAACAGGGATTCAAAATTTACCCCTATTTTTAAAATTGAAAATTGCTCTTAGAATCGGATTTTATGCAACAGTATGTTCAAACAATAACTTCTGAATTGTTCAGGTGGTTTCGTTTGGGTAGAAACAGAAAACGATGTTGTATTTTCCATTTTCTGGAGTACGGTTGAAAAAACCGATAGATGAAGTAAAATATTCAAAGCGTCAAGGAATCCAATCCGATGTTCGTTTTTTGGGGTTGGTTGTATTTTTTCTGAAACAGTTACGATTATGTTTGATGTGCAACGTAAAATCTGGCATGGCAATGGAATTGTCGAGAGTAATCTCCAACTGGCGGAACAAACGTTTCGTTTAATACTCACTGTTCAGGGGAGATTGCCGACGATTAACGCTGGACAATTTGTGATGTTGCGGTTACCGAACCGTATTGACCCATTGTTGGGCAGACCGTTTGCGGTTTATCGGGTTTCTGAAACTGTACGGGAAACCGTGTTGGAAGTGATTTACCTTGTTGTCGGCAAAATGACGAAACGTCTTGCTGAATTGCGAACAGGTGATGCGATTGATCTTTGGACACCGCTTGGCAACGGGTTTTCGCCGATCAGTGCAACGCATATTATTATGGTTGCCGGCGGAATTGGGCAAACTCCTTTTCTCATGCTTGCCGAAAAATATTATCAAACGGATACACGTTGTACGTTGCTTTATGGTACACGCAATGCTAATCGTGTGGTTGATACGGAAGGGTTCAAAAAATTCGGTGTTGATGTTCGTCTTGCAACCGATGACGGTTCGGCGGGTTATCACGGTACTGTAACAGATTTGATTTCCAACGTTTATCGGCACGGAGAATCGACACAGATTCTTTGTTGCGGTCCGCGTCCGATGCTTCGTGCGGCGTTTCAGATTGCCGGCAAACTCAATTTGCCATGCGAAGTTTCACTCGAAACATCAATGAGTTGCGGTTTGGGAATTTGTTTTGGTTGCGTGATCAAATGTCGTTGCGAAAAAGAAGAAGCGGCGGATAATGAAACATGGGATTACCAGAGAACCTGTATTGACGGTCCCGTTTTCGATGCTTACAAACTATGTTGGTAACGAAAAATCATTACAATTTCCAGTTCAAAATTTGCCTGCCTTCTGTAAATTTCACGTGAATATACTGCGTGAGTTATAAAATTGATATTTTTTAACGATTCGCCGGATTGTTACTGTTCCGAGAAAAACAATCTAACAACAACTTCATTTTTAACCTAATTTCTCTGACGAAACAACTTGACAAAAAAACCTCAGCCTATTGATTCCTACTAAACCAACCTCATTACCTCATTACCTCATTGATAATTTTTAATGAGGTAATGAGGTTGCGAAAATTTAATTTCGATCACTTGAAAAATACCAAGATAACCCTAACGCGGTATAATCCGGTAAAATCAGATTATTTAATTATGTTACGCACCGTCGTTAAAAAATCCTAATTCTTCCGGATTCGATGTTTCCCACTGGAATTTTTGTTAAAAGTGAGCAATCATTAGGTGGGCAACCTTTTGTAGGTGGGTGACCTTTCGCTGAAAGGTCGCGTCGACGATAGCCGACAGTGAATCAGATTAACGACGATAAATGGTGTTGCCTTCCGTTTTGGAGTCGAGTAAAACTCAACCGGCGCGACCGCCCAGCGGGCGGATCGCCCACCTCTTTTTTAAC
>JAISBG010000479.1 GCA_031266315.1 Planctomycetaceae bacterium
CGAATTCGAAGACGGTATCGGCGGATAAAATCGAAACGGCATAAAAAATCCGTAACGAACCAACAAACAAGACCCCAGAGAATCGGAACAGGTAAAAGTGACCAATAACGCGGATCAATCAGATACAAAATCCTACCAATCGTTTGTTTATTCCAGTTATCGATTCCGGAAAAAATACCAATATTGAGTACAATTAAGCCGAAAATGAGAATCCAACCTAGTGTACCCAATTTCCACCAAGCATGTTTGGGTTTTACTTGGGAGTCCGACAGAACTGATAGTGAGTTATTATTTTCCATTAGTAAGACTAAATCTTGAATTTTATATTGAAACATTCTAACTATACTTTCCGAAAAATTAACAGTAATCAAATTATAAAAACTTGTTTCCCAAAAACAACCCCACTGACTGATTTTTGAAATTAAAGAATCATTTTTTGAATTTTTGAAAAAGTTGCCTCTAACTGCATTTTTAATATCGGATAATTTTTTCCTTCGTTGTCTTTGTCCGTTCTTTCAGAAACAATAAATCCGCATTTTTCGTAAAATTTAAGAGCGTTTTTGTTTTGCTCGTTGACGTCAACTTTTTTAATCTTTAATTCACTGATAGCATGGTCAACTAATGATTTTCCAATTCCTTTTCTCATTTCTTTCGGATGAACAAACAACATCTCAATTTTATCATCTGAAATTCCCATAAAACCGGAAATTTTATCAACATGATTTCTTATTGCATACAATTGAATGTCGTCAAGATATCCATTTTTCATCATTTGCCCGTAATAATCGAAATCCTCCGGCAAAAGAAAATCATGAGTTGCTCTTACGGACAATTCCCATATTTCTATTATTTGATTGTATTCATTTTTTGAAACTGTTGATATTTTATGATTCATTATTCACGCCTATTTACTGTTGCAGTTTTCAGATTCATTTGCTGTAAATATATTTTTCATACATTTAATTCGGTTTTCGTTTTTGTAAGGGACATGAGAGACAAAAGGGACTTTTTAATCAATAGGGACATGACGAACAATGAACGTTCTCTTAAACCGAAATTTCAAGTGTAATGAGTATAGGTCGCGTTGTCGATAGATAAAGATTGACTACCGAGAACACGACCTTCAGCAAATGGTTGCCGCCCCTTTGTTCATTTATGTGAACGGTTCTAAAAGTTGACTATATTCCAGTCCGACAGCGGAGCAATTACGGGAATTTCAATCGTTTTCGTAACCGGTAATGTCGTCATCGAATGCGTCGTTGTCATCGTATTCGGACGAAACATCGTTGATGAACGGCGTATTGAAATCAATTGTTGTTCCAGATTCTTCTGTTGCCGAATGATCGGGAATGTCTTCCAGCAAGGTAAATTTTGTTACCGAAGCCGGTTGTTGTTTTACCATATCGTCCATTCCGTCACGCAAACGCCATTCCGCATTCTGATAAATTCGGAATCCGGTACCAGCCGGAACAAGATGTCCAAGAATAACGTTTTCCTTGAGACCAATCAGATTGTCCGTTTTACTCGCCAACGCCGCTTCAGTCAACACTTTTGTTGTTTCTTGAAAACTTGCCGCCGAAATAAAACTGGAACTTTGAACCGCCGCTTTGGTAATACCGAGAAGTTGTGTTGACGCTTGCGCGAGTTCGGTTTTTTTCGCTTCCGCCGGTCTGCCGCCTTCGGCAACTATTTCGGCGTTGATTTGTTCAAATACGTCCTTCTGGATAATCGTTCCAATATCCAATTGAGTATCGCCGGGGTCTTTGACCTTGACACATCCGGCAATTTCCCTGTTCGCTTTTTTGAACAAAAACTTATCCACCTGAACTCCTTCAAGCAATTTCGTATCACCCGCCGATTCAATACGAACCTTACGAAGCATTTGTGAAACGATAATTTCAATATGCTTATCGTTGATTTTGACTCGTTGACTCCGGTACACATTCTGAATTTCCCGAACAAGATATTCCTGAACTTCTTCCTCACCGGAAATACGGAGAATATCGTGCGGAACAAGAGGTCCATCTGTAATCGCATCACCCGCTTTCACATAATCGCCGGCGTGAACTCTCATGTGTTTTCCGTGCGAAATATCATGAACACGGGCGGCTCCGGTTTCATCGTTTTTGATAACAATGGTTCGTTTTCCGTGACGTTTTTCTCCGAGTTCGACAACACCGTCGATTTCCGCGATAACAGCAGGGTCTTTCGGTTTACGCGCTTCGAAAATTTCCGTAACACGCGGCAAACCGCTCGTAATATCTTCCGTTTTACGACCGGCACGGGGTGTTTTCGCGATCAGTTGCCCTTGAGTCACTTTTTCGCCGTTTTCAACATTAATCAACGTTTTACCCGGCAAGTAATAGAAGTCGAGAGTTTCGGTTCCATTTTCGTTTTTCAAATCAATTTGCGGATGCCGATCGCCTTTCGATTCCAGAACGGTGCGAATTTGTGTACCGGTATGCGGGTCTTGTTCGTAACGAATTGTTTCGCCTTCGACAAGGTCTTCATAATGAACAAAACCGGACACTTTCGCTAAAATCGGAACACTATGTTGATCCCAACTGCAAATACTTTGACCGACTTCAATTTTGTCATTTTCATCGACATAAATTGTTGCGCCAATAGGAATACTGTACTTTTCGCGCTCACGTCCTTTAGGATCAAGAACGGCAACTGCTCCGTTTCGGGAAAGCGAAGTTCGTTGACCAGCCTGATTTTTGATGACTTCCAGTTGGACGAACTTAACGGTTCCGGGATATTTTGATTTGATTTCGCTTTCCTCCACACCGCTGGCGGCAACACCGCCGATGTGAAAAGTCCGCATCGTCAACTGAGTTCCCGGTTCACCGATACTTTGTGCAGCGATAATTCCGACCGCCAGACCTTCTTCGACCAGACGCGATGTTGACAAATCCATTCCGTAACACTTGGCACAAACACCGAGTTCCGCTTCACAGGTCATCGGGCTGCGAATCTGAATTTTTTCCAGACCGAGTTCTTCGATTTTTCGTGCGATTTCCGAAGTAATCAAACCGTTTTCTTTAACAATTTCCTCATCAGTAATCGGGTTGACAATATTCGCACGAGAAACACGTCCCCGAATGGAGTCGGCTAAACTGACTTCGACTTTTTCGCCACGATAAATCACCCCTTTGGTAATTCCTTGTGTTGTTCCGCAATCATCTCTCGTAATCACCACATTCTGGGCAACATCCGCCAATTTTCGTGTCAAATAACCGGAGTCCGCCGTTTTGAGTGCGGTATCCGCCAATCCTTTTCTGGCTCCGTGTGTTGAACTGAAATATTCAAGAACGGTTAATCCTTCACGGAAATTCGCTTTAATTGGTGTTTCAATAATTTTGCCGTTTGGTTTTGCCATCAAACCGCGCATACCTGCCAATTGACGAATTTGTTCCGTACCGCCTCTTGCGCCGGAAGTTGCCATAAGGTGAATCGGATTAACGTACCAATTCCATCCCCGTTGCTGCCGTGTATCACTTTCAAGTTCCTTCATCATTTGAACGGTGATTTCTTCAC
>JAISBG010000253.1 GCA_031266315.1 Planctomycetaceae bacterium
GTGGGTGGTATTCACCGGTTTCGGTTTGATACCATAACCGTTTCATTTTTGCTTTCCAACCGTTGCCGTCGTCATTGTTCCATTCCGTTGTCAATTCGACCGGAGCAACAAAGCCGGCAAAGCCCGAAACAATACTCTTGTCCGGCGTCTTCACATCGCCAGCGTTCAAACCTTCAATAAAGGTTTTTGTACGCAAAGCAAGGTCTTTACTTAGTAATACTCCGTTTGACATTTAATTTGTAACTTTCGGTTTCGGTTTGAGTTTAATTTTGTACGGGTTCGGTAACAATAACGGCTTAAAATCAATCGCTTTGTACTTCCAGAAAAAATGCTGTTTTTCTAACGGTAATTGTTCCCATTTTCCCGTTTCAGGATTCTTAACCAACGGATCATTTGGAACATCAACACCGGGAAAGTTTTCATAAGGTTTTTTGTACTTTTTATCGTTTTTATCTGTAATATAAATCGGGTTGCCGGTCTCATACCAAAGTTCCTCAAATGTTTCGGAATCCCGCATGATGTTACCATCCGCGTCGATAAACGGATAATCTTTTGCTTCATTCCGCTGGCGATGAATCGGAACTCTGCCGTTGCCGTCCAACTTCGCCGGCTCTTCAACCGGCGTTTGGCTTCCTGTGGCATTTATTGGGGTATATTCTTTTATCTTAATTTTTTTACCGTCTTTACCATCTATTTCTTGTACAAATAATTCCCGAAAACCGGTGTCAAGATACTTTTCACCCCACCCTTTTTCGTTATATTTGAATAGATATTCAACCGTGAAAATATTGCCGTCCCAACTTGGTGTAATACTTTCCATAAGTACCGTTCCGGGCTTTGCTCCATACCAACTATCTTTGTTGACTACATTTTCATAATTTTCGTACAACTTTAATCTGTTTACCCGTTCTTTACGCGATAACGTAAACATGCGGATTGCCTTTTTCATTGTTGGTGTTGGAATGAAGGCGTCTCCCGCGCTATTGGTTACAAGATTACCGAAATTAACGTCCCGAATAAAAGGTACTTCAATCCATTCCTTGCCGTACTTTAATGTAAAATTATCGTCCTCGCTTGGTTCGGGATCATCTTTGTCCGATTCTTCTTGATTGTCTAAATCCGGTTTCTTGAAATTTTGTTTCACCGTCCATTGAACCAACGCCTGTCGGTGGTCATTGTGTTGCAATTTTATATCGTTGGAACGAATTGAAATATCGTACTCGTTATCCGTTCCGATAACCTTTCGGTCGCTCACTTCCACATCGGAGGCAACAATCCGTTCATCAATTTCGTTACCAAACCGATACGGTTTACCGCGTTGCAACCACCCCTTCACCTTGCCGCTCTCGTCAACAATCTCACTCGCAATTCCTTGTGCAACAATCGCAAGCGGACCATCGCGCCAATCGTCCGTAAAAACGATAAACGTTATCGAAACACTCGCCTCGTCCGAACTGTAATTGCCCGAATGAGAAGTAATCTTTATGGCATCTTTTAGTAACATAATTATAACTATTCAATATTAAAATGATTGCGACGACAGGTGGGCGACCTTTTGTAGGTGGGCAACCTTTTGCTAAAAGGTTGCGTCGGCGTTAGCCGACTGTGTCCCTGTTTCCGGTTTGCCATCGTTAATCCGGTTCATAGTCGGCTATCGCCGACGTGACCTTTCAGCGAAAGGTCACCCACCTCCCACATTTTAACTGATAACTTCAAAGCATTTTTTGAACACTTCGCCGGTTTCTTTTACGGCTTCGATATTTTTGGACAATAAATCATTTTGTTTCTTGGAGTTATCACGAATCGTTTTTAAGTGGTCATTGCCTAAATTTTTGTTTTGGTAATCGGTATAGGCGGTTGATCCGCGAACAATCGCCTGATTATCTTTTTGTTTGCCTTCTTTTTGCTTACCCATAATTTCCGCTTCGGCAATCTCTTTCATCTTGTCACGTGTAACATCATCCCAACCGAATTTCAATGCATCCATCTCAATCATCTTCATTGCCTTTTCAACTTTTTCCTCTGTTGACAACAAAGCGTCTTGCGCTTTTTGATACAAACTGTAGGATTCCGCTTGCTTTTCAAACGCTAATCTTGCCTTGTCTTGCGCGGCGACGAGGTCTTCCTGACTTAAATTCATTCGCTTTGCATATATTGCCATATTACTATAAACATCTCGTAACGTTTCGACCTTCTCAAAATATTTTTTTATTCCGGTTGCCTGCGCAAAAGCGTCGGCGGCGTGTTTTATTCCGTTTGAAAATTGTTGCGCATTTATTACGTTTAGCTGTAGTGCATCTTTCAAATTGGAAATATTTTTGTTGTAAATATCCTGTGCCGTCTCTATCGGTTTGATTGATTCTCCAATACCAAGCAAACTAATAGCGGCATCGTTTCGTTTTTTTAGTGCATTTATTTCGATACGATGTTTTTCCCCTGCTGTAACCTTTACTTTTTTCATCAATTCCGCAAGGTCTGTCATCTCTTTAGCATATTGTTGTTGCGGAGCAATCGTTTTTTTTAATAAATCGCCAAACTGTCCTTGAAGCAATGCGAGTCGTGCCTTCTCTTTAGCCGCTTCCGCATCCTCCGCTGATAGAACCTGAGGTTTTTTCATCTCTTTTTGTAATGCTATTCGGTCTTTTTCAACATCGTCTATCAACTTCTGTAACGAACTAATCGCGTCCTTGTTGCCGGTTTTCTTTATTGCGTCCATCATTTTGACAAGTTCATTGTTTTTCAAATTAATTGCTTTCATTGCGTCGTTTGCAACGTTTGAGCGATTCAATACATCGTCAATCTCTTTTAGTTTATTTTCGTATTTTTGTAAGTCAGTTAGATTATCCGCGTGATACTGTTTTGCAAGATTATTCAGTTCCTTGTAACGGTCAACCGCTTCGCCGATTCTGTCACGGAAAGCGGCGGTCGCATCTTCTGTTGCTTTAATTTGGTTTTTCAACTCGGCCGCTTTTTGTTCCGATTTTGACCACCAAGACCAAA
>JAISBG010000291.1 GCA_031266315.1 Planctomycetaceae bacterium
GCTTGGACACCTAATACGGTAGATTCAGAAAAATTACATTTATCGTAATAATAAACACAAGCATAAATGGAACACTACACATGTTTCACTTGCATGTCGGTGCGCCATTTATGCTTGCACATGACCCTTTATTCGATATTATAATATAACCTTTAGAGTTATTTCATTTTTCGAATAAGTTTTCGCCGTAAACCAAGACCGACCAATCCAAGACCAAAGATCAACATTGTTGCCGGCTCTGGAGTGGTACTACGTGATCCTGTACCAATATCAGCAGCAAATGCAACAAGTCCAATATCTGCAACATGTAGAGGTAATTTAGGCTCAGCTGCTAAGGTATCAATAACAAAGGCGATGTTATTATCACCATTAACCAGTAAATGATCAGCAAAAAGAGAGTCTAAAGAAATATCTAGATAGTAACCCTCAAACCAAGTTGAGGTTAATTGATCAGGGCTTAAGTTGAAATACTGTTCATCAAGCAAAACCCCATTGATAAGAATTTCGAGATTTGTACCGAGCAATGAAATCAAACCACTCAGTATTTGAGAACTTGCATCTTCATAGTCGTATGTAAAAGCAGTTACAAACGCATAAGAGCCTTGAATATTAGAGCCTATACCTACTGTTGTATCTTTAGTTTGTACAAACGTATCAGCATTCTCGTCATATACCCAGTAATTAGAAAAGTCCCCACCTATGGGATTAATTTTGGGGTGGGGTGCCGCGGTTTAGGTTTTAATACACCCCCCCCCACCAGTTTCCCCAATTTGTCATTACATCAGCGACACCGCTTGGTTGTGCATTTACTAGTAAGGAAGAGTGAGCACCGTAAACATCCTTGTAATCTGAATGTGTTGGATGTTTAGCCTCTTCGAATTTACCCAGCGTAGCAACTAAATGGGATTCTTTAGCGAGTAACCCACTGTTCCAATTGCCTACTGTTGCATCAACATTAGTAATTGTCATTGGCTGGGAATTGAGATACTGGAAATAGTCGTACATCAAAAGACTTCTAGGTTCATAACCGTCTCTTGGTGTTTGATCATCTCCTCTGAATTCAGAATAGGCGGTTCCCCATTCTTTAAAATTTTCACTTGTTAACGTGTCGCCATTTGAGTTCGTAATGTTTACGAGAAATGACAATGTTAACACTAACCCGACAGTCACACAAAACGTTGTTTTCATTTTCATGAAACTTTCTCCTTTGCTCAAAATTGTGAATGTTACTTTACACTAAAGTAACTCTTTTTTGCCGCAACACCACACGTTACGGCGAAACAAAATACGTGCAATATTCATGCCAAAACCTTGTTTTTTATTTATAGCATACGATATTACATATAACGGACTTAAATGTATTAGATAACAAGGAGTTAAATATTAAATTTTTAAACCTATGTGTAATTTCGCCAATTAAATTGAAACACAGTGAATCAAAATAATACTTCTACACTCGTTATCGATACAAACAATATAGGTTAAAATATAGAAAATGTCAATAGTACTAAGCATTGAAAAGTTCGTTTCAAACGCGAAACACACAAAAATTCGCAGAAAGAAGTGGGCAATTCATCAAAAGTTGTCGGCGAAAATGGGTGGGCGATCCCTTCGCTGAAGGGTCGCGCCGGTTGACTCTACATTGATTCCAAAACGGAAGGCAACACAATTTACTGCAGTTAATCTAATTCCCTGTCGGCTAACGCCGACGCGATGTTTTAGCAAAACATCGCCTACCTTCGTTTCACTATTAACTATTAGCTATAAACTATTAATTATTAACTATTTTAATTATCGTTGTCCGTTTAGAACAGCCCAGAAAGGGTGGAGGCGATCACTTCGGGTTCGAGCATCTTCCAAAATAACTCCAATGTCCGGCTCCACAAAACCATTCTGCGGTTGAAAATTTTTGGAACCAACACGAATTGCCGTCTTGTTATTAAAATCAATCATCTCCGGCGTTAAGAAAATTTGAATATTGGAAATTTTCGGCGCAATATCTATTTGTACACTATTACTTGCTTTGAGCAATTTTGACCGAACGGAAATAATGTTTTTCGGAGGTTCTTTTTCCTGCCAATACAATGGGTCTGTAACGTAATCAGGTTTATCTTTATCAAGATTGTTCATCTCGACCCACCAGAAAAACGAATCCCATGCCCGCATTGTGTTTGCTTCAAATTCCATCGGCGTGAAATTTCGTTGCCGTAATTTCATCCATTCAAAAAGATTCAAAATTTCGTCCGAAAATCCTTCCACACCACGCCCAATATATCGAACAACTGTTATATCAGGAACTTTGTGTTGCACGGTGAGATTTCGGTTCAGAAAAGGCGCGTTGATTGCCCATTTCGGTTGGTTGCCGATTCCTTCCAATTCTCCCCAGACAAAGTATAACGGAACATACCGAACATTGTCACGATAAGCGTTAATGTATTTAGAAGCAATGGCGTTGAACGGAATCGCTCCAGCCCACAGATCAGGATGAGACAACGCAATATCCCACGCTGCCGTTCCGCCAATACCATGACCGGAAAGAAACACCCGATCCGTATCAATATTAAACCGGCGGAAAACATCTTTAAGCGAATAAAGAACCGAAGCATGCGCCAGTGCAGAAAAATCGTAATCAAGTTGTTTCATTTCCGGCGGATTCCAATCCGGCGCAACAACAATAAAACCATTTCGTGTTGCATGACCGTAACGTTCCTTCCCGCGCCAGGAACCAGCCCACCAATCCAGCATCATTTCCGGCGTTTGTGTTGCGCCGTTTAACGCAACGATAACAGGATAACGCCGACTCGGATCGTATTCCGGCGGCAACTGAATTACATAACGAATTTTTTCAATCGTTTGCTGAATCGGATTATCAATCTCAAAAGAATAAAAGCCCGAACGATCTTCATTCACCGGCGGCAATTCCGTTTTCGGCGGTTGAATATGTGCAAGAATCCGCGCAATAAGATCAGGACGAGCGGATTCCAGTGTTTTGAGTTGTTCAAGAATTGTTTTTCGTTGCAGATTGTTGTTTCCGCTTTGCAGGTATTCTGTAACCAAACGCCGTGTTTCCGGCAATGTCGCCGCAATCGTCAGACGGCGGTTGTCGGCATTGGAACCGGCAAACCAACCGGTCATTCCAACCGCTAACTTTTCCGCATCAGAAAGTTCTTTGTTCTGAGCGTAAAGATGGAAAGCCGCAAGACGGTCAATCGTATTAAAATTCAATCCGGCTGCAATTTCATCGAGAATCGGCGGAATTTTATCATTCTTTTCGTCTTCGGGCAATTTTTCGTACAGCGATTTTAAGAGTGCAACCGTATCGTCCCGCTTTTTTTCAAAATCATCGTAACGCTGTAACATACGGCGTACGGACATAAATAGTTGTTCCGGTAAATTGTCATCTTTTTCGAGTGTTTGCAAGGCTTGACGGACGAAAAAGTATTGACCGGATTTCCAACGGAGTTCCAATTCATCAAGACGGCGTTGATATTGTTGTTGCCGAATCATCCGAAACACCGACGCAAGACGTTGTTTCACTTCGGAATCATTTTGCCAATCGTCCAGAATACCGTACAGCTCTTCGGCGGCATCTTCGAAAAGTTTTCCCTGAATATAAAATCGGACAAGCCGGATTCGGTCTTCAAGATTTTTCGTATCAATTTGATTCATCAGAATCGGCGTTAGTTGTTCGCGCGGCAGCGCGTTTGTTGCAAGCCGCATGTCCCAGACCAACGGTTGATTATTGAAATGAATACCGCGAGCACGAACATAACGCGGTGTTAATTCGGTAATCGCCTGAGAAAACAACTCCACGCCGCCGTAATGACGAACCTGCAGCAACCGCCTGCCAAAAGAATCAAACCGTGTACTATTATCAAATTCGCCGAGAACATGAAGGTTCAAACCTTCCTGTGAATAACGAAGCCGTGTTCGGAATGTTTCGGGAATTTCCATTGTCTCTTCGGGAAGATGACTGATATTGTATTTGGGAACGAAAATATACCGCAAACCATCGTCCACAACCACAATCAATTTCGCTCTTACTTTCCCTACTTCCTCTGCTTTTTCGTCAACTCTGGTAAGAAGGGTATATTTTCCTTCCAAAGAACGCCCGTCTTTCAAAACAATTTTCACCGCAAAAACCGGTGAACCGGAAAAAAGAATCAACCAAAATAACAAAACAAAAACAATAAAACGAAACATTGTTAGTGAATAGTTTATAATTAATAGTTAATAGTGGATAATTAAATAAGGTGGGCGATGTTTTGCTAAAACATCGCGTCGGCGTTGGCAGAAATACACGGTGTATTTTTGCTTTTTGGGGTCAAAGTTCAGTAGAATGGCAAGTTTTTTTCCTAGCTCCTTTAGGGGCAATGCGGAACAATTCAGATTAATTTTCGATGAGGCAGAGTTCTTGTTCGATTCGTTCTAGTCGGGATTCGATTTGGTTGTCGATTGTTCCCAGGGACGTTTCGAGAATACAACCGCCGGGCGAAATTTTGGCATCGGGGACAATTTCCGTGCGTGCGGCATTTGCCATTTCGCGTATTAGAATATCCATTTGCGGTTGCAAGGTTTCGTAATCATCGGGATTCAGGCGAATTCGTACCGACGTGCTGCCCGCTCCCAATTCCAACGCCTCTCGTAATAACTTCAACGGCACATCGATCATTTCCGGTAAGAACCGCGAAATCGCTCGTTCCGCAATTGTTGTTGCGACTTTGATTGCGCTTTGTTCCCAGAGTTGCAAAAAGGATTGTTTTGCGGTTTCAAACCGTTCCGTCATTGTTTTCAATGCCGGTAAAAGAGTTTCGAGTTGGATTCCGAGTTGGATTTCCGCTTCACGGTGGACTTTTTCGGCATAATCTATTGTTGCCTGAAGTTCTCCGTCGGCATAACCTTTGGTCTTGCCTTCGCTGTAACCAACTTGATGACCCTCATCATAACCGGTTTTTCGCGCAATATCTTCACTTTGTTTTAGTTGCGCTTTTAGTTTGATGACTTCACTTTCCAGTTGGTCTTTTCGTTTTTTGAAATTATCTTCTTCGGTTTGAAGCCGTTGATGTAATTCGGATAATTGATTTCGGATTGTTTCGGTTTCCTGATTGGCGTTGAAGCGGGCTTGCTCCACTTCGGCAAGAGCCTTTTCCCGCTCAATACGGGCAAGTTCCCGAATCCTCGCCACTTCATTCCGCGCCTCCGCCGCCACCTGAACCGCCTCCGCTTTAACCCGCGAAAGAAAATCAGACGCCTTTTCTTCCAAGTCAATAAAATTAAACGGAACAGGATGATAAGTTACCGGTTTTTGTACGGATTGATCGTTGTTTATTGTCATTTTGTTTATCGAACCAATTAATTAATCAATTAACCCCATTAACCCAATCGTTTATCGTTTCATGGATTCGGCTTTATCCAAGAGAATATTTCTTGCACGAATAACATCGTTTTCGTTAATTGTTCCGAGATGTTTAAGTTGTTGCCGCATTTGATATTCTTCGGTCGGCGAAAAACGTTTGGTAACACGTTCAATCAGAGACGGCTTCGCACCAATCAACGCGGTTAATACAATCACCGTATCCACCGAACGGAATAATTGTGCGAGTTTCGTATTGTCGAGACGTTCCAGTTCATCGAAGGAAGAAGACCGGTCGGAAAATTCCGTTGTGTTGTATTCTTTTGAGTTGTATTGCTGACGGTTTGGTTCTTGTGTTTGAGATGTTCGGCTCGTTTCAAAAATTTTTCGGAGAACGGCATTTCCTTTGGTTCGGCGGGTTTCCGAATATCGCCGGCGTTCCAACCGTTCCCGAAGCGATAATTCAATCTCGTGCAAAATTTGTTTATCCGTCTCTTCAAATCCGGCAAGACGTTTTGTAACTTCCTGTTGCAACACTTCCGGCAAACACCCCAAGATGATTCCTGCTCTTGATGCCGGAAGATGTGCCAACACCACCGCTATTGTTTGCGGATGTTCTTCGGTAATTTCCTGAGCAATATCTTCTGTTTCCGCATAACGTAAAAATTCAAACGGACGATTGGACGAAATACCGGACGAAATATTAAAGGGAGTATTTGAAATATTAAACGGGATATTCGATGCGATATTGGGCGGGACAAACGCCTCCGAACCGAAACAAACCGGTTCACCGGAATGTCGCGGAGGAGTGTAGGTTCCGTTTTCGGTCAATTGATGTTCGATTATTGCTGACGGTTTGCGTTGTTTCCGACCGGCTTTGTGCAAAAATTCATGGGCAAGCCGATCTGTTTCCTGAACGGAAACCTGTTTCAAGGACATCATTTCGCGCCGCACGGCTTTTGCCGATTCCGAATCAAGCCGCCCAAGCAACATATCTACCGTTTGCCATTCCAAACCGCTTAACAATAAGGCTGTTTTTCTGATTCCGTTCATAGTTTTTGGTTTGTTGTTTGATATACTTTGTTATGGTTGCATTTATGTTCTTCCGGTAACTATTTACCGGAAAGAATTAACGTAAAGGTATTGATTCATTGATTCCTAAGTCCGTAGGACTTGTACATGGATAACCCCGTGCAAACGAAGTGCAGCACGGGGAAACGCAACCGCAAAACATCGAACTGCGTAGCAGTTCAATATGTTCTCGACAAGGATAAATGTTTCCTATTGAACTGCTACGCAGTTCCTGTTGAGGAGAGTTCTCTAACCCCGTGCTGCGTTTCACTTGCACGGGGTTATCCATGTTAAAGTCCTACGGACTTAAAAATCGTCGGTTGACTCTGCATTGATTCCAAAACGGAAGGCAACACCATTTGCTGTAGTTAATCTAATTCACTGTCGGCTAACGCCGACGCAACCTTTTAGCAAAAGGTTGCCCACCTAATGATTGCTCACTTTTAACAAAAATTCCAGTGGGAAACACCGAATCCGATAGAATATAGGACTTTTTGATAAATAGCCCACCTCTTTTCGCGATTTTATGATGGGTATTGATGTTGAAAAATTCGCAAAATAGAAAATAAGGGGGGATGTGTTTTTTTACTTGATAGTCTGTAGAATAGAGTACTGTTTTTAAGTTGTTTCTAAGAAATTCAAAGTTTCCTGCTTGTTATTAACTCATGTTCCGCACAAGATGGAGAGTTTTAGTAATGGTCATGGTTTTGTCGAAATGTTCTCAACCCCGCAGGGGTGGGAGGTGCATAACCGGCGGTGGAGCGAAGCGCAACCGCCGGACTATTGCCGCACGCTCTCAAAAGTCCCGCAGGGACGAGATTATCAAACTATTGATCAAAAAAATTATCTCGCCCTTGCAGGGCTTTGTTTGGGATAAGTTCCGAGCCGGCGGTTGCGCTTCGCTCTACCGCCGGTTATGCACATCACGCCCCATGCGGGGCTACGGAAAATGTTTTTTGACAAATTCTTCACCTCCTTTCTGCCTATCATGTGTAACATGAGTTATTAATTGAGGAGGAGACGAAAACCACACAAGACCTGAAAAATTCCTCTAATTATTAAAAGTATTTATGCCGATGCCGAACCCAACCAACAACAATTTTTCTGAAGCGAAAACGATTTTGTCTCAGGGCAAAATGAGTGGAGCGGATATTTTGATTCAATCTCTCATTAACAACGGAGTTACAACGATTTTTGCTTATCCGGGCGGTTTTAGTATTCCGTTACATCAGGCGATGACCCGATTTCGGGACAAACTTCGGGTTGTTCTTCCGCGCAATGAACAAGGCGGCGGGTTTGCGGCACAAGGGTTTGCGCGTGCAACAGGTCGGGTTGGAGTTTGCATGGCAACCAGCGGTCCCGGCGCGACCAATCTTGTAACGACCATTGCCGATGCGAAAATGGACAGTATTCCGATCATCGCGATTACCGGTCAGGTTGGTACGGATTATATTGGGAGCGATGCGTTTCAGGAAACGCCGATGGTTGAAGTTTGCCGTAGTATCACGAAACATCATTATCTTGTAACCGAAGTAAACGATTTAACACGGATTGTTCGGGAAGCGGTGTATATTGCAACAACAGGGCGTCCTGGTCCGGTGTTGATTGACATTCCCAAAAATATTCAAGTATCTCAGTGTGTTCCGAATTTCGATGCGGAGATGAATTTGCCCGGTTACAACGGAATAACCGAAACACCTTCTGATACATTACTTGACCGTGTTATTGAAGTGATCAGGAAGGCGAAACGTCCGGTCATTTATGCCGGCGGCGGGATTGTTTCGTCCGGCGCGGCAACCGAACTCCTGAAACTGGCGGAGACAACGCAAATCCCTGTTACGACAACAATGATGGGACTTTCGATTTTTCCGCGTGGTCATGAATTGGCACTTGGAATGGTTGGAATGCACGGTACGGCGTATGCGAATCACGCGGTTTATGAGAGTGATTTACTTTTGGCGTTGGGTGTTCGGTTTGATGACCGTGTTACAGGAGAACCGTCGGAATTTGCCAGACAAGCGGCTATTGTTCACGTTGAAATTGATCCGTCCGAAATCAATAAAGTCAAGGAAGCCAATATCCCGATTGTCGGCGATGTAAAAACCGTTTTGCAGGGAATTCTTGACCGGTTGAAATCGTACAAACCAACACCGGAATTGAATGACTGGCATCATAAAATCGACGATTGGAAAAAAGAAATGCCGCTTTCCTATAACAAAAATTCACCGAATATTGTACCGCAATACGCGATTGAAGAACTTTGGAAAGCAACTCAAGATCGTGAAACAATTATTGCCACCGGAGTTGGTCAACATCAGATGTGGTCAACACAATATTATCGTTTCACGCAACCGCGGACATGGATTTCCAGTGCGGGACTTGGAACGATGGGATTTGGGCTTCCGGCGGCAATGGGAGCGAAACTTGCTTGTCCTGAAAAATTGGTCGTTGACATTGACGGCGACGGCAGTTTTCAAATGAATATTCAGGAGATGGCAACCTGTTATTGTGAAAAAATTCCGGTAAAAGTAATGCTTTTGAACAACCAACATCTTGGCATGGTGGTTCAATGGGAAGACCGTTTCCATAAATCAAACCGCGCCCAAACTTATTTGGGACCGATTGACAATCCCGAAACATTCGGCAAAGGAACGGGAATTAGTCCGGCGATACGTTATCCTGATTACGTTACGATTGCAAAAGGATACGGCTGGGAGGCGTTACACATTTCCGAAAAATCACAACTTCCGGCGGCAATCAGACAAATGATTAACAGTCCGAACCCGTTTTTGCTGGACATTGTCATTCCGTATCAGGAACACGTCTTGCCGATGATTCCCGCCGGAACAACCGTACAGGATATGATCCACCGATAACATTATTTTCGCAACTATTTACTAGAGATTACAATTGTTGATTTATTTTTGAAGTATATATACTAAAGTTGTTTTAAAATTCACGGAACTGAACACGTAAGCGCAGCAACGCGGAGCGTTTTTTCAAGGGCGAAGCCTATCGCCTTACCAGCTACGGTACAAAGCATCATTCGCAAATAACATTGTCTAAAATGCTATTGTGTTGTCGTTGAAACGATCCCATCAAAACAAAAAGCAAGTAAATTTATCTGCACATAATTCTTAACTCATTAGCGGTATTCTTATGAATAACCAGCGATGAAGTGAAGACGGAACCGCTGGATAACAATTCCCTATGATTTTGAGCCGCACTAGCGGCGGCATTATCCGTCGGAATAACACAAACGATTAATGCAAATTCCGGCGAAGTATTAAAAAAAATAGAAAGAATCAGAAAAAAATAAAGATTTCTCTTGACTTCTGGTTTTATTTTGTATAAACTCTGTAGTTATTGAATCGGCGTTGCGTTTTTTGCCGTATTGTTTTGCGACAAGCGAATCGTAATGATTTCAAAGAAACTTTGTATAAGGAACACGACAATGAAAAACCTAGTTACATGTTTGGTCGGATTTTTTGCCATGTTTTGGGCAAAAAATCAAATGTTAAAATGGGGAAGCGAGGGGGGGGGGGGCCGTATGTAGAGAAGAGTTAAGAAATGAGAGCGGAGAATGTTGGTTTTCCCAATATTTTTCCGCAAAATTCTTACAACTCATTCGTTCTTCACCGTTCGGCTTTACACTTGTCGAACTTCTTGTGGTGATTGCGATTATCGGAGCGTTAATCGCACTTCTGTTGCCTGCAGTTCAGGCGGCACGCGAGGCGGCAAGGCGTATGCAGTGTAGTAACAAACTCAAGCAATTGGCGATTGCTTGCCACAACCATGTCGATACCATGAAAATTTTACCTTCGGCAGCAAGGCAATATAGTCTTTGTGTCCAGGTAAAAATCAGTTTGGAACTTGCCGATGACGATGCCGGTAGTAGAGCACGGATAAGTTATTTATCTGTTCTGTTACCCTATGTTGAACAAACAGCACTCTATGAACGAGTTGCAGAAAATGCTTCTTTACCGTGATGTTATAGAAATATAAGTGACGGTATTATCCGTATTTCAGAAGAAATTCCGCATTTATTGTGTATGGTTTTATTGATTCTTTTGAGTAACGGTTGCGGTTCTCAGGGGAAAGGCTTGAAAGTGGAGTATGTTGAAGGTATCATTACGCTTGATGATGAACCGGTTTCCAACGCATCTGTTACTTTTATACCGATTACTGAAACGGCAGATGCCGAAGCAGCCGACGGATATTCAAACGGTAAAGGTGTTTATAAACTAACCTCTGGAAATGGCAATCCTGAAAAAGGTGCTTTACAAGGAGAGTACCGTGTTCTTGTTTCGAAAGTTGAGTCGAAGAGTTTAAAGGAAGGAATGGAATATGGAACTCCAACAGGGTATCAACCAACATTTAAACAGACCCAGCTTTTGCCGGTAATCTATCAAG
>JAISBG010000358.1 GCA_031266315.1 Planctomycetaceae bacterium
AATGTATGAGTTTATGGATCGTCTCATTTCGATTGTGTTGCCTCGTGTTCGCGACTTTCAGGGATTAAATCCGAAAAGTTTTGACGGTCACGGTAATTACAATCTTGGTTTGACAGAATTTCTTGTTTTTCCAGAGTTGAATCCTGATAAATACACGAAGAGTCAAGGTATGAATATTACATTCGTCAGTCGAGGCAATAGTGATGATGAATCACGTGAAATGCTTCGTGCTTTCGGTATGCCGTTTCGTGCCGACGCTCCGCCGAAACGTAAAAAGTAGTTGGAAAATGAGAGTAGAAACATTTAAGATTTCGGAGATTTATTTAATTATCAATACTGATATTGACATAAATTTCCTTCATTCCTGTTGTTCCTGACTTTTTAATACCTAATTCCTAAATATTATGGCAAGCATAGCAAAAATTAATAAAGCAAAAAGTACACCGAAATTTTCCAGCCGTCGGGAAAATCGTTGCCAACTTTGTGGTCGTCCACGAGCGGTTTTTCGGAAGTTCGGTATTTGTCGAATTTGTTTCCGTAATCTCGCCAATCAAGGTTTGATTCCCGGCGTTAAAAAATCAAGTTGGTAATGAGGAGAAAAAAACTATGATGACCGATCCAATCGCCGATATGCTGACTCGTATTCGTAACGCTGTTCGAATTGAAAAAGCCGCTGTTGATATTCCGTTTTCTGTTGAGAAAAAAGGAATTGCCGATGTCCTGAAACGCGAAGGCTATATTTGGGACTGGGAAGAAATCGAAGCAAAACCGGTTTCTTCACTCCGTGTCCATCTCAAATACGGCGCGAATGGCGAAAAAATTGTTAATACAATTAAACGAATCAGTAAACCGGGTTGCCGTGTTTATGTTTCAACATCCGATCTGAAACCGGTTTTGAATGGATTGGGTATTCGTGTCCTTAATACCAATCGCGGTATTTTGAGCGATCGGGAAGCCAAATTGAAAAATGTTGGCGGAGAAGTTATTTGTACAATTTGGTAATAACGTTAAGCGTCGATTAAAGTCAATTTCAGTCAAAAATCAACATGTCAAGAATTGGAAAAAAACCGGTCGTTGTTCCGAAAGGCGTTAAGGTGTCGATTGACGGCTTAAACGTAACCGTCGAAGGACCGCTTGGAAAACTTGAACAATGCTTCAGTTCGAATGTTAAAGTCGGATTGGATGCCGCTTCAGAGGCGATTCTGGTCGAAAGAGCCAACAATTCCCGTGAAGCCGCCGCGATGCACGGACTTTATCGTGCGTTGTTCCAGAATATGGTTACCGGCGTAACAACCGGTTACGAAAAGAAACTCGAAATATTCGGAACAGGATACCTTTTTGCGGTTCAGGGCAAGGTTTTACAAGTTCGAGCCGGATTTGCTCACGAAGTTCAAAAACAAATTCCCAACGGTTTGACGGTAACATGTCCCGATCAAACTCATGTCAGTATTAAAGGAATTGACAAACAAATGGTCGGTCAGTTTGCCGCTGAAATCCGGTCAATCCGAAAAGCAGAACCTTATCTTGGTAAAGGAATTAAGTACGACGGTGAAGTTATTCGGCGTAAGGAAAGTAAAGCAGCGGCTAAAAAGTAAATCGTGTTATACTGTGTTAGTCATAAAATTAGTATTTTCATAACCGTAGGTCTTTGACCTGCGGTGTAATGATAATAGCCCACTGTCTGAAAGGCAAAATTTTAGTGAATAGTGGAGAGTGAGGGACGCAACAGTAAGATTGCAAGTTTTCCTCCGCCCTGCAAGGGCAATGCGTAACAACCCACCGCAATGCAGTGGGTAACAGTCTCTCCCCAACAATCGCCCTGAAAGGGCAATGCAAAGCGGATTGGCGATTTTAATCCATTGCCCTTTCAGGGCGAAATTTAGAGGGGGCTTTACCCCACCGCGTTGCGGTGGGTTGTTATGCAATGCCCCTAAAGGGGCGGGGGAAAAACTTGCAATCCTACTGTGGGGACGCAAGCAGATGATTTATATTTACCAACACACAATATTGTTTTTGTAATATAATTGAAAAACCAATTTCCGTATTTTAATTAATTTAATTTTAATTAATAGATCAGGTGTTTCGTGAAAAAGTATCAGCAAATTAACAGACAACGGCGAAATCGGGCGTTTCGTGTTTCCTACGCGGTTAAGCGGTTTTCGAATCGTCCCCGACTTTGCGTGTTCCGTAGTAAAACGAATATTTATGCTCAGATTATTGATGACGAAGCGGGAAAAACGCTTGTTTCCGCCGGAACACGGGATAAAACCCTGAGAACAGAAATTAGCAACGGCAGTAATTGTACCGCCGCCGAAAAAATCGGTGAAACAATTGCTAAAAAAGCTCTTGACGCCGGCATTGTTAAAGTGGCGTTTGATCGGCATGGTTTCAAATATCATGGTCGTATCAAAGCATTAGCGGATGCGGCTCGTAAAGCGGGACTCGACATCGGTGCCGCCGGTGAAGGAAAAGTAAAGGACGATTCCAAGTCCGCTCCGAAAAAACAAAAAGTTTCCAAAGTTGATAAAGTTGTTGCCAAAGCATCTGCCGGTAAAGCAGCAAGTAATAAAAAACAAAACAAATAACAAACAAACTATCGTAACGAAAACATGAGTTCTACGACAAATGAATCGACCCAAGGCGGTCTTGTTGATAAAGTAGTTAAAATTAAGCGTTGCGCTGCTGTGGTTAAAGGCGGTCGGCGTTTTAGTTTTGCCGCAATGGTTGTTGTCGGCGATGGTAATGGTCGGATTGCGTGGGGCTATGGCAAAGCCAATGAAGTTCCTCCGGCAGTGGACAAAGCGGTTAAAGACGGTTCCCAAAAACTCAAACAGGTTCAACTGAATGGAACAACAATTCCGCATGAAATTACCGGACATTTTGGTTCGGCGCGGGTTGTTTTGGTTCCGGCTAGCCCCGGTACGGGAGTGATTGCCGGAGCAGCGGTTCGGGCGGTTTGTGAAGCCTGCGGTATTCACGATATTCTGACGAAAAGTTACGGTACGTCGAATCCGACCAATGTGGTCAAGGCAACTATTGATGCGTTGTTACATTTACGAACTCAAACGGAAATTGAACGCCTACGAGGAGTTTCTCTATGAATATAAATGATGTTAATTCTAAGGCGACAGCCTCCCGAAAACGCAGACGAGTCGGTCGTGGTATTGGTTCCGGTCGTGGAAAGACCAGCCAACGCGGACACAAAGGTCAAGGTTCCCGTTCCGGTTCGTCCATGAATCCCGTTTTTGAAGGCGGTCAAATGCCGCTTGTCCGGCGTATTCCCAAACGCGGGTTCAATAACAAAGGTTTTGCGGATATTGTGATTGGCGTCAATGTTGACGATCTCCAAATTTTCTTTGAAAAAGGCGAATCGGTTACACCGCAATTACTGAAAGAAAAAGGTGTTGTCAAAAAAGTTTTTGACCGGATTAAAATTCTCGGCAACGGCGAACTGACAAAATCGCTTGATGTTTCGGCTCATTCTTTTTCCGCAACAGCACAAAAGAAAATCGAAGCCGCCGGAGGAAAAATTATTGTTTTACCTGCGAAAAAACCGGTTGTCAAAAATAAAATGGGTTCACGTAAAAAAGCCCTGTTATCAAAATCCTAAAATATCAACTATTATTACATTTGAAAATCCGTAACAGTTCATTCCCAACGTACTTTGAGGCGGAACAATGGCACTATTTGAAAAAAATTCAGGACCAGATCTTTTTGGAATGATTTGGAATTTCCTGATGCGGTATGCAATTA
>JAISBG010000417.1 GCA_031266315.1 Planctomycetaceae bacterium
TTCCCAGCCTTATCTTCACTACAACTCCGGCAATAATAATCAATCCGGCAATAATAATGATCAATTACGGGATTCATTTACACCGACCCATGTTTCTATGTCTCGGATTGAGCAAACGATTCGGGTGTTGCTCGGAGCCAAAATTGCGGAGATGAGTCCGAACCGGTTGTTGGTTTCGGTCGAACGGAATTATGTCCGGCGGCATTGTACTTTAGATGTTGATCGGGACAACAACCGCTTTTTGATAGTTGGTGATCGGGCTTTTTGTGACCAGATTGTTCAATTGATCAACGCCCTTGACCAACCGGAACCGCAACACGGTTGGGAACGCCGTTTTGTACCGATTGCGAATGTTAAACCGGAATCAATCGCTAAAATTATGGAGTTGTGCCGTTCTCCGAAGCGGTTGGAGCCGAAAATGAAAGGGAACATGTTTGAGCCGGTTTTGCCGTCTCCGAATGATCCCAATCCTCGACTGGAATTTCGCCGAAACGAGACACACCGTTTGCCTCCGCCGCCAACCCCAATTCCAACTCAACTCCCGTCTCCAACTCAAACACTACAAAAACCGTCCGAATTATCGAAAACAACAAAACATCTTGACCCGCGCCGTAATCCTGTAATTCAATTGGTTGGCTATCAGTTTGAAAACGGCGGCGGTGGCGGCGGAACCGGAATAGAAAGCGGCGGCAACAACGATGTCATGTCTTCAAACGGTCAGAATAATTCCGGCATGGAAGTGGTCAGTGATTTTCGTTATCAGATTCTGCCTGATCTGGACGTGTTGATTATTGATGCAACCGGTGCGGAAGTGGCACGGTTTACGGAGATGATTCGACAAATTGAAGAATTGAGCAAAATTGCGGAACCGCAGATTGAAGTTTATTATCTCAAGCACGTCAACTGTATTTCCTTAAATTTCGTTATTGCGCAGGTTTATATGGATCTTTTCCGTACCAAACAGGGAGCGATTACGATTCTTCCGATGATCAATCCGAATGCCATGCTTTTGGTTGGTTGGGGGCGGTCAATGGAAACGATGCGGGATTTGATTGAAACGCTGGACAAACCGGTTGCGGTGGAAAACAGTTTACTTCAGGTGTTCCGGCTCAAACACGCTTCGGCACAATATGCGTTGACGGTGTTGCGCGGAACGTATCCGGCGGTTTCGGCGCAAAATTCCGCGTTTGCCCAACGTGTTCAGATGTTTGCGGATTCCCGAACCAACGCGGTGATTGTTCAGGCGGGACAGAACGATATGAAAGATATTGAACGGATTATTGCCGAAATGGATGTTCCGGGAGCCGGTCCAAAGTTGCAGATTAAACCCTTCAAATTGAAACACACACTGGCTCCCGATCTTGCGCAAGTATTGAACAACGCGATTACGTCGGGAACAGC
The DNA here is from genome assembly GCA_031266315.1 of Planctomycetaceae bacterium. Taxonomy (GTDB): domain Bacteria; phylum Planctomycetota; class Planctomycetia; order Pirellulales; family Thermoguttaceae; genus WRKP01. Next base: position 1,402 of record JAISBG010000417.1, read on the forward strand.
CGGAACAAGCGATAAAAAGTTGCCGGCACTTGAACTGCTTGTTCAGGACGAAAAAGGAAGACGGCTCATCGAATCGGGAATTATGGCGGATGTTCGGATTTCGCTGGACGCCCGGAACAATACGATTATTGTGACCGCGCCGGATCATTGTATGGCGTTCATGGAAGAACTCATTGTGATGTTTGATTCGCCGTCGGCAACAGCGGAAGTCAAAGTTTTCCAAATTTTGTACGGAGACGCCAATTCGATGGTCAACACGCTCCGGTCTTTGATTCCAACCCAACTCGAAGGTCAAGTCGGACCGCAACTTCCCGGTGCAGTGGACGAAGACGCGTTGGTTCCGATTCGTTTTGCGGTGGACACGCGGACGAATTGTATTCTTGCAGCCGGAGCGGTAAATGATTTGAAAATTATTGAAGCACTGTTGTTGAGTCTTGACCGTGAAGACCAGCAGACGCGAAAACAATATGTTTATGAACTCAAAAGTATGACAGCGCAATCAGTTGCCGTTGCGCTCAATGAATATATTGAGAGCAGGCGTCTCATTCAGCAACAGTCTCCCGGTGTCGTCAGTCCGTATCAACAAATCGAGAGTGAAATGATTGTCATTCCCGAACACGTTAGCAATTCGCTTATTGTGAGCGCAACACCGAAATATTACGATGAAATTCTCAGTTTGATTAAGGAAATCGATAAATCACCGCCGCAAGTGGTGATTCAGGTGTTGATTGGCGAAGTAACGTTGGGAAATACCGACGAATTTGGCGCGGAGTTTGGTATTCAGGATTCGCTGCTGTTCAACCGAAGCACTTTTAGTAATATCACGCAAGGAACGCGAACAATTACGCGAACAGAAAACGGTGTAACAACCACACTGGAGGAACCGGTAATTACGAATGGTTCGGTTGTTCCCGGCTGGCTGTTCAACGAAACCCCGACAACATCACTTTCCAACGGTGTTAATTCGGACGCGTTGAACACGATGGGCAATGTCGGTTCTCAACTGTTGACTAATTTTGCGACAGGAAGAGTTGGAACGGAAGCCGGATTCGGCGGATTGGTTTTTTCGGCGAACAGTGATGCGATTAGTATTATGCTTCGCGCACTTCGTGAGACAAACCGGATTGAAATTCTGAGTCGTCCGCAAATTACGGCAATGAATAATCAGCAGGCGTTTATTCATGTGGGGCAGATGGTGCCGCGTTACAACGGGTCGAGTATGAATAGTTATACTTCGTCAGCCAGTGTAAAAGATGAGCAGGTTGGTTTGAGGCTGGTCGTGAAACCGAATATTAGTCCGGAGGGGAATGTGGTGATGCTTGTGGCGGTGGAAAAGTCGAAATTGAACAGTACGGAGTCGGTAACGGTTGGAGTGGAAAACGGACAGGCGATTCGCTCCGCGCCGATTGATAAAATTTTAACGATGACAATAGTTAGTGCGGCGGACAATGAAACAGTTGTTCTTGGCGGTTTGATTTCAAAGGAGAATCAGGAAATTAACCGTAGAGTTCCGTTACTTTCGGACATTCCGATTCTTGGAAAGTTGTTTCGGTACGACTACAACAAATGCCGCCGGACGGAATTGCTAGTAATTCTCACGCCGCGAATTGTCCGCAACAAAAACGATATGGAACATATCAAACAGATTGAGGCGGCGCGAATGAGTTGGTGTTTGGGCAATGTGACGAAATTATACGGTGATATTGGAACGTACAATGTTATTGACAAAGAGCCGTACACGGGTGATGCGGTTGTAGAATTTCCAGAGGCGGTAAACATAGAAAACCTAACACCGCTCCAAAATGAACCAACCCCCAAACTCGCCCCAACCTTACCGACTCCAATCTTACCAACTCCGATCTTGCCCAAAAAAGATCAGTAACCGCAACCACAACTGTTCAACAAAGACGGCAATCTTTATGAGGTGTCTCCCACCGGAATAGTAATTTTCGTTAAAGGTAAGCAATTCATCAGGTGGGCAATCCGCCCGCTGGGCGGTTGCGCCGGTTGACTCGTTATTGACTCCAAAACGGAATTTGCCATCGTTAATCTAATTCACAGTCGGCGAGTACGCAGACGCGACCTTTCAGCGAAAGGTCGCCCACCTACAAAAGGTTCAAAAATTTCAGTGAGAAACACCGAATCCGGGAGAATTAGGACTTTTTAAGTACGGTGCGGAACAGGAGTTGTTAATTCGAAATAATCAGGTATTTTTAACATTTTTCTCCATGCGAAAAAAATAATTGACCTAACTCATTACACACCCAACGGATCGGTCTTTAACCGGTAAAAACCTTCGGTACCGGTTTTTGTCTAACCTTTTGTGAGGCAAGAGATTACAAAATAATGTCGGGGAAAACCGCTCTTTCGGAAATTCCATAACTATTGATATTGACAAGAGTTGCAATTAGAAAACGGTCATACAAAATATCAATTTGAATGTCCGGTTTTCCTGTCAAATCAGGTAAAATCCCTATATCTAGTGTTTGTAATGGCAAAAAACCCCAAAATAGCCGGTTCGGTTGCAAAGGTTCAGTTCTTCGTTAAACTTTAACACACTTGCATTCCAAAGTTCGGCTGTGACGAGCCGAATGAATTCCAGTTTAAGGGTCGTTTCATTAGATTTCTTACAGACCTTGCTGTCAAAAGTGACGGCAAATAAAGAAATCATTGGAAAACCATTCCTCATAATAAAAACAACGGAGGCATTTTCAAAAAGACTATCGGTTTTTCAATAAAAAAGCATTTCATTCTGTCCCTCAGAAACTTTCTTATCAAATCTTTATAGCGATAATGGTTGTTGTTGGTTTCTGAATGTCGGATTGATTACCGCCGCAGAGATTTGTCTAAGGATGGACTCCGGTTAAAGGTTATTCTTTTTTTACACGGTCAACCGACTCTTTTTCATGTTTGCCGAAGGATTTTTATGGGTTGGATTGTTGCCCAAGAGACGTTCCTGTCACTTAGGAGGATTGAGAATGCCAAGGAAGCCTCAGATCGGAATCAACTCGGATTACCGCGCTGCTCAAAAAGGAGTACCGGCTTTAAGTGTTGTGTTTTCCGGCTATTACGATTCCCTTCTTCAGGCGGGCGCTTTGCCTGTTGTAATTCCCCCCTTTCCCGAAAACAAAGACCTTGACGCAAACTTAGAGCAAGTTATTTCAATGCTTGATGGTATGGTCATGGTTGGAGGGGCTGACCTCGACCCACGGCGTGATGGATTTATGCTCCATTCGTCGGTGAAATTACTTGATGAACGCCGTGAGACGTTCGACCGTTTTCTGATTGAAAAGGTTGCCGAACACCGAGTACCGCTTCTCGCCATCGGGACGGGGATGCAACTCCTCAACGTCTCTCAAGGAGGAACATTGTTCCTTCATATTCCGGAAGACTTGCCAAGAGCTCTTCCACATCGTGATGCGATGGATCCAAACCATCGTCACGCGTTGGTTATTGAAAAGGACTCGCTCATGGAGCGGGTTTACGGCGACAACGATATTCGTGTCAACAGTCTGCATCACATGGCGGTTGACGATGTTGCGCCGGGTTTTCTCGTTACGGGTCGATGCCCGGACGGTGTTGTTGAAGTGATTGAATCGTTACATCGTAATTGGTTTGCTATCGGGACGCAATTCCATCCGGAAAGTCCTTCGGCAACTGCCTTAGATGGACGTATTTTCAAAGAATTTGTGCAGGAAATTATTGCACGGAACCGAAGTATAGGTGTTTCTTTCCTGGAAGTGGAAGAGCCGGCGTTTGTTTGAACTTTCGACGGTAAAAAACGGCGCAGCCTTCTTCGCAGCCCGAACGGTCACCGGTCAACCCGGTGACCGTTTCGTTGTTGGGCAACGATCAATGTAAAGCAAAATTCAAAATAACACCGGAACCAATAAACCAACAATAAAATAAACAGTTGTATCAATATTCATTTTCTTCATTTTGTAAACGATAAAATGGATGCCTATTGACGGGGATTATTCCTTTTTCTCCAACCATTGTTGTCAGACGCCTGATTAAAACCAACCGGTTTGCCAGTGATTGATCGTAAAGTTTATTTTCAGATTTTAAACTGCTAAGATGAACCCGCCCCGCCTCGTGTATAACAAAACCGTCTCCCATATAAAAACCGACATGTGAAATATGTAGTTGTTTTTCAGTTGTTGCTGGAGTTCCGAAGAAAAGCAAGTCGCCTTTTTGCAGATTGGAAAAATCTTTTTTTATGTCAATCCGCTCACCAACTTCCGCCTGACGTGAAGCATTACGCGGAATAATCACCCCATTAAGAAAAAAACATAACTTCGTCATACCACTGCAATCAAGCATTTTCGATGAAGTTCCTCCCCAAAGATAAGGAACTCCCATTAAATCAGTTGCCTTTTTAATGAGGTTTTCTTCGTTTAATTGTACATTTTGTTTCCAATCTTCAAAATCTCGGCAACCCGTTTCAAAAACATAACCGCTCCGCCCGTCAGGGAAACTAACGGCAATAAAATTTCCGGTGTTTTCTTTATTTTGAAACACACAGCCCGACACTAAATCGGAAACTCTTGAAGCATTGGAATCCGGTTGCGAAAACACAAAACCATTGTCCTGAAGATAAATGATTTTCGGTGATTTAATCCACGAATTGAAAGCAACCCGCGATAAAAGCGTCAAACTGTTTCCAGTCACCCAACAGTCATAACCATCAGGTGTAAGAACTTGATACCAGCCTTTTTTTTCTCCAATCACCCGAAGCGGAGAACCAAGAATACATTGTGTTGCCATTTCAGCAGAATAGGCAGGCTGACACCGCATGTTAGCAACAGAAACCGTTACAAGAGCATAAGGTTTTATCGTTTCCTCTCCCGTAAGTAACGGTAAAAATATCTGGAATAATATCAGTACAAAAATAAGTACATACAGTTTTGTTTTCATGGGACACCGTTTAATGTAACTGTCTATTTGGTTTATGAGTTTCATAACGTTTTGTATTTCGTCCTGAAATGACATTGCGTAACAACCCGCCGCAACGCGGCGGATTATACTGTGTTAAGATTCTATTCGGTATTTTTCAAAAGATTGAAATTAAGTTTTCGCAACCTCATTTTCAACCTAATTTTTCTGACTAAACAACCTCAGTAGCCTATTGATTCCCCTCGAACTAACCTCATTACCTCATTTTACCTCATTGATAATTTTTAATGAGGTAATGAGGTTCGGATATTTTTGTCATTTTTGCTACTGAGGTTGTTTTGTTAGAAAAATTAGGTTGAAAATGAGGTCGCGAATACTTGATTTCGATCCTTTGAAAAATGCCAAATAGAACACTAACGGAACACCGTTTAATCAGGTTTTTTGTTCAATTTATTGTTCAATTTTGTTGATTCCCAGCCCCGGTAAATCAGTTGGAAGTTGCCGTCCGTTTTCCAAACGGATACCTTGAAACAAATCGTTTGCGATGAGAAGATTTCCATCAAGATCAACAAAATCGGCGGCAGACGAAAGATGGACAGCCGCCGCGATCGCACAGGAAGTTTCCGTCATACATCCCAACATAACACCAAGATGACAAGCTCTTGCAAGTGTGATCATTTTCCAAGCTTCACGCATTCCCGTACACTTCATCAATTTAATATTGATACCGGAAAAATATCCCTTAATTTTCATTACGTCTGAAATTCGTTGAATTGATTCGTCGGCAAAAATCGGTAACGGACTTCGTTCCGTCAACCACCCTGCTTCCTCCCACCATGACTTGGGAAGCGGCTGTTCAACCATGACAATTCCTTTTTCCCGAAGCCAATAAATATTATCGAGCGCATAATGTTTATCTTTCCATCCTTGATTGACATCCACGATCAACGGCAAATCCGTTACGGAACGAATTGTTTCAATAATCTCTTTGTCATTATCACGTCCCAATTTGACTTTGAGAATTTTGAACTTTCCGGCGGCGTTCTGTGTTTGTGTACGAATAACATCTGGTTCAGCAATGCTGATTGTGAATGTAGTCGGAGGAATTTGTTTCGGGGAAAGTCCCAATAATTGATAACACGGCACGCCAAGTAATTTACCGTTCAGGTCATGCAGAGCAATATCAACAGCAGCTTTGGCTGCCGTATTATTGTCCGCAATTTCATCAATAGAACCGAGAATATCTTCCATTTCGAAAGGATTGGAAAACGCTGTCCAATCAATCCGTTTCAAAAATGCCGAAACAGATTCCGTCGATTCGCCAAGATAAGGCGGCAACGCGGCTTCTCCGTAACCGGTTTTACCGCCAAATTCTATTTCAACCTGCACTCCCGGTGTTACAGTGCGTGACGATGTTGCCAGCGTGAAAGGATGATTCAACTTCAATTCGTAAGGACGGAACGAAAATTTCATCACGCTCTTTTCATTGGAAATCTGTGTTGACAACGCAATATTCCGTTTCAAAAAAACGGCGGAACCGGCTGTCAATGTTGTTACGGTTAAAAAAGTTCTTCGATTACAAATATTTTGTTTCATTGTTTTCATTGTAGAGTTTTATTGTACAGTATTGTCCGGTTCCTTGAGGTATTCAACGTGTAAATTCCAATTCCATTGATCAAAATAAAGATTACCTCCGCGCCATTCCACCTCACCGCGTTGGAAATCAACCGTTTCACTTCGCGGATATATTTTTGCCGGATAAAGTCTGCACGAATAATCTTCATTGATAATCAAACGGTAGGAATCAATTCCTCTCATAAAAAAAGAGGCGAGTTCTTCTTTTGTATCGAATATTTTTCTTTCGCCCAAAGACGGATCAACAGGAATCCAACCGATCCCTTCAAAATAAACTTCCGCCCAATCATGCATTCCGGCATGTTTCGGGTGCATCATAAAACCGCTTTGCCATTTTGCCGGAATCCCGTTGTAACGGCATAATGTTATCAACAACAACGAAAGCATTCCGCAATCACCGTGACCATTTTCAATCACATAAGACGGAATATTCCGCATGGTTGAATATTCACGGGAACTTGCCCAAGGATAATTTGCCGTAATCGTTTCGTAAATTTTTCGGAAAACCGCAACCGGTTCTTTTTCCGTTCCGATTATTGTTTTGGAAAGATTTTTGATTTCTTCTGTGAAAATAATATGCTCCGAATATTCGGCGGTATATTTTTTGTACAATTCCGATTCTTTATTGTAAGGTTTAATAGAAGACAATTTCAAAGAAAACCATTCACCGGTCGAACCATATTGAAATCGGATACGAAAAACTGTTGGTTGGTTTTTTTCCGCAAATTTTTCGGCATAAATTGTACTGTGTTCGTTTGCCGGAGGCGAAATAATCGGGTCGTTCAAATTAGAGTCAAGCAAAACAATTCCGGTTTGGCGGCGATGATTCCGATAAGGATAAGGTAACCAACATCGAATGATTTCACCTTCCGGCACAGCGTTGGGCAAAACGGTAAGCGTATAGGTAACACACATCGTTTGCGGTTCATGATTTTCCGCACATCCTGATTGTTCGGCTTGGGCATAAATCGCAGATAGATGTTTCTGTAAAAAATATTCCAACGAAGTATTCCTTGCCCCGTCTTTTTCAAATTTTCGTTGCTGTGCCTGTTTATTGATTCGAAAAAAATTAGCGGCAGCGGCGTGAAAATACTGTTCTTTCCCGTCAATCATCATCACTTCGAGCGATTTGTCTGCTTTCCATTTCTGAATCTGTTCCGGCGTAACTTCCGGGTAATATTGCATAATACGGTTCAAAATTTGTTCTTCATTCCCTTGAAAATCGTTTTTGATCCGATTCATAATTTCCTTCTGATATTGCCGGAGCCAGATTTCTTTCGGCGTCATTTTACCGTCAAAGAGTTGTTGGTCGATCAATTTTTTTGCCGTTTCAAAATTACCGCAACAGATTGCCGCATCAACCGCATCCGGCTCAACCGCAAAAAACTGAGATACCCAATAACTGTTGACAAACAGTATTGCGCAACAACAAAGTATTGTTATTTTCCGTATTAAAATAATTTTTGGCAACATCGGTATTTTACGTTTTGTAATAAAATTAAATGCAACAGTTTTTCATTTTACGTGAAAAAAAATATTCCTAACGCCCTGAAAACTGTTACTATTATAAGATAATATAAAAAAATTAAAAAATGCGTCAAGACGTATTTTAAAAGGAAATGAGTATATTCTTTTCATTTTTCTAATTGGTAAAGAAGAAACGAACGGTAACAACTTTTTCATATCTTATCTCAAATGGTTTGGGAAAACAACCGTCCCCAATATTTGATACACGTCAGACGAGATTTTTACAAGTCCTCATAAGAAAATAGTTGTAATTGTAGAATAATGGGTTTATCTGGATGCATTCCTAACCAGGACTTTAATTCATATAGTTTTTTTTCAACCATATTTGTTTTCCTCTTACGAAAATCAAGAACACCTTCTATGATTCCTAATTGAGGTTCTAATGTTCCTCCAAATTGTAAACCGAGATCTTCGATTTTCTCAATCCAATTATCAAAAAATTTTTCATTCTGATCGGTAGATAGTAATTCTGATTTGCAAGGAATTTTTATTGTAATCTTATATTCGGTCATAATTTTAATTTCCCAAAATTTATCAAAAAAACACTGATATTTATAACAATTCGTCATGAAACTTATTTGCAACAAAATACCCGATAATCAATGCAATAATAAAACTTACGATAAAGACAGGAATACTAAATAATGGCACTACAAGAATAAGCAATGTCCACACCGCCCCATAATCAGGCGGTATATCAGTGTGTCCCCAAAATATAAATAAATATGTTGTAATGACAGGCAAAAAACGTAACATTTTAAGAACATGGCAATAAAAAGAGAGAAGACATAAAATAACAGGGACAAGATTAAATATTTCGAGAAAAATCAAAAATACGAGTCCGCCTTCATTGAGAACGCATAAATAACGAGGGTAAACACCAGAATATAAACCGCCAATAGTATTGCTTATAAAAGGTAATACCAAACCAAACAAAAAAAGTCCAATAGCACCAGCATGTCTTCGTACTAAAAAATCTTCTATCTTATTATCTATATCATTTTCTTTATCCATTAAAATTTTCCTGATTCTACCGGATTAGGTGTTTCCCACTGGAATCGTCAAATAATAGGTAATCATCAGGTGGGCGACCTTTCGCTGAAAGGTCGCGTCGGCGATAGCCGACTTG